>JAJWCP010000035.1 GCA_021617435.1 Pseudomonadota bacterium | reverse complement strand
CTTCATTTTTTGGTGTGGACTTTACTGCCGCTTTTGCGCCACAGCTTGCCGATGGATAGTATTGAGGCCGTGGTTTGGGGACAGTATTGTGATTTTGGCACCAATAAGCACCCTCCGCTTTCGGGATTTTTAGCCTATTGGTTTTATACTTTGGGCGGCGGTCGGCATATTATGATTTACGCCTTAAGTCAGGTTTGTGTGCTACTAGGTTTTGTTTATATTTATAAACTTGCCTGCAACTTTTTGAGCAAAGAAAAGGCCGCTTTTGCGGTTATGTTGTTGGAGGGCGTTATTTATTACGGCTTCAGCGCTCCGGAATATAATGTTAATGTGGTATCTCTGGCGCTGTGGCCGATGACGGTTTACTATTTTTATAAGGCTTTGCAGGGCGGTAAAAATATTGATTGGATTTTTACCGGATTGTTTGCCGGCTTAAATTTGTTAAACAAATATGTAAGCGGAGTTTTGCTCCTTGCAATGCTGGTTTATATGATTGTTGATAAGTCGGCGCGCCGCAAGTTTTTGACGTTTGGTCCGTATTTGACGGCGACAGTTGCAATTGCAGTTGTTGCTCCGCATATTTATTGGCTGTGGCAACATGACTTTTTTGTGATAAGTTACTTTTTGGGGCGGGGCGAAAGCGCCGGATTTGCAAGCTTTCCGCTTTTGAGGCATATTGTTTATCCGCTTAAATTTTTGGCGGCGCAAGCGGTGTTCGGGCTTGGCGCGTTGCTGATTTATTTTATTGCAACTCGCAAAGCAGAAAAAGAAGCCGTTGCCGTTTCGGCAGATGATAAACTCTTTTTACAAATTTTGGGTTTGGCGCCGCTCCTGATTATGCTTGCGGTGAGCATGCTCGGCGGCATTAAATTTAAGAGCATGTGGGGTTTTCCGCTGTGGTATATGGGCGGTATTATGCTGTTTGCCTTTTTTCCGCGCTATATTACCGAAAATGTTAAACGCAGATTGTTTGTCGGTGTTTACATAATTATGCTGTTAATGGCAACGGCGCTTGCCTGTGTTTATACTTTTAACAAAAGCGATAAATTGCACTTAAACGCGCCGGAATATGCCTTAACGATTGAAAATTTATGGCTCCGAAATGCCGACGGCAAACCGTTTAAATATGTTGCCGGCGATGTGTGGTGGACTGATAATGTTGCTTTATACGCTCCATCGGCGCCAAAACCGGTTATTTGGGGCGATATTGCCAAAAACCCGTGGTTTGACGAGGCTGATTTTAATGCTTCCGGCGCATTGGTGTTGGCAACCGGCAAAGAAGAATATAACGGACTTAAAAAAGTGCTTGATAATTTATCGGAACCGCAAATAATTGAGGTTGACTGTAAAAATCCTGTCGGTAAAATTAAACGTAAAACTATTTATTACGGATTTTATAATTTGTAACGGAAGAAAAACATGAAACAAGTTAGTATTGTTATTTCAGCTTATAATGAAGAGGGTAATGTCGCTGAACTTTATAAACAGCTGAATAAAGAACTGAAAAAAGTTAAAAACGCAGAGTTTGAAATGCTGTTTGTTGATGACGGCAGCAAAGATAAAACCTTGGCGGAAGTTAAAAAGCTTCAGGCCAAAGACGCCAGAGTTAAAATTGTGCAACTGAAGCGCAATTTTGGGCATGAAATTGCCATGACTGCCGGTATGGATTATGCCAAAGGCGACGCGGTGATTTTTATGGACGCCGATTTGCAGCACCCGCCGGTTTATATTCCGCAAATGATTGCGGCGTGGCAGAACGGTTCGGAAATTGTGCTGACCAAGCGGCTTGCAAATGTGGCAACCTCGCGTTTTTATAAGTTTTGCGCCAAAGCCTTTTATTGGCTGTTAAACTGCTTATCTGAAACTAAAATTCCGGAAAGTATGCCAGATTTCAGATTGATTGACCGTAAATATGTTGACTTTTTGAAGGGCTTTAATGAACAAGACCGCTTGTTCAGAGGTCTGCTCAGTTGGATTATGCCCAATGACAAAGTTACCGTGATAGATTTTGTGGCGCCGGAACGCTTCAGCGGACATACCAAGTATAACTTTATTAAAAGTTTGCAGCTTGCCATTGACAGTATTACGCAGTTTTCGGTACGTCCGTTGCACCTTGCAACTTATTTGGGCTTGGCGGGCGGCACGCTCTCAATGCTGCTCGGGGTTTATGTGATTATTGAGCGCTATATTCGTCACAATCCGACCCCCGGATACGCAACCATTGTGGCGGCGGTAGGTTTTATCGGCGCGGTGCAGTTGGTGACCTTGGGCATAATCGGCGAATATATCGGCAAAATTCATATGGAAGTTAAAAAACGTCCGCTGTATTTGGCTGATTTTATTGAAGAAAAGAACAAAGAGCAAAAGGCTGACAAATAATGGAAAATAAAATTATTTTCAATGCCGATGATTTTGGCATCAGCCGCGGGGTTAATCAGGCCGTTTCAGAAGCGGCGCGCGACGGAATTTTAAATTCAGCGAGCGTGATGGTTAATCAGAAATATGCGGCGGAAGCGGTGGCAATTAAACAAGAGCTGCCGAATTTGGAACTCGGGTTGCATGTGAACTTGACTAATGAGTATCCGGCGGCTGATGCACATGAAATTCCGCTGTTGGTCGGTAGCGACCACAAATTTAAGAACGGGTTTGTAAAATTAATGTTGCTCTCGTTTTTTAAGACCAAAGCCTTTAAAGAGCAGGTTTATAAAGAAGTTGAAGCGCAAATATTAAAAGCAAAAGAGCTTGGAATTGATATCAAACATATAGACAGTCATCGCCATGTGCATATGATTCCGGCGGTTTTTTCGGTATTTAAGGAGCTGATGCAAAAATATAACATCACACGGGTTCGCACCATTAAAGAATGCGGACTTTTAACGGTGCAGGATAATAAATCGCGCGGGTGGCTGTTTGACGGAGCGCTGATTAAATATTATTTACTCCGCTTTTTTGATATGATTAACGGATATCCGTCAACCACTTATTTTTATACCATGCTTTACACCTGCAAGCTTTCACGTGATAAGTTTATGCATGTTTCGGTGCCGAAAGGTTACGACAGCGTTGAAATTATGATTCACCCCGGATTGCCGGAAATTGATTATTCGTACCCTGAAGACGTGTTTGATGAAAATATACTCTCATATTGGCGCAAGGCTGAACTTGATACGTTAATGGATAAAAACATTTTGCATAATTTTAAGTTTAACGCCGAATATCCGCTGATTATCAGATGGTATAAAACGCTTGAAAATTTGTGGTTTAAGCTTAATCAAAAAATCAGATTTTTATTGGTGGGCGGCTTTAACACGGTGTTTGCGTACGGTGTGTTTGCCTTTTTGTTTGCATTAATCGGGTTGCCGTATTCGTTAGCCTTGATTGTGCAGTATATTATTACCGTTAATGTTTCAATCTTTACCATGCGCTATTATGTGTTTCGTAGCGTTGGTAATTTTTGGGCGGAATATTGCAAGGCGTGGAGCGTTTATATCGGCATGTTTATTTTTAATTTTGCATCGTTGGCGCTTTTGGTAGAGGTTTGTAAAATATACGAACTGTGGGCACAGGGAATTTATCTGGTTACCTCAACCATAATTACTTACCTGCTGCACAAATATTTTTCTTTTTATAAAAAAATTAAAGAAAAATAAAGCAATAGGAGTCTATTTTAGGGTATATAATGTGTAAATTGAGAGCAGGGTAACGGTATGAAAATTATCAAACCGATTGTCGGTATTTCAAAAATAATTGATAATTATGACGTTGTGGTTTGCGGGTTAAACGGCGTTTTGTATGACGGCGAGCATGTTAAGCAAGATGCGATTGACGCTTTGATGAAATGTGCCGCAAGCGGTAAAAAAGTTGTGATTGCAACCAATTCATCGCTCAGAATTGCTGAAATATGCAATATTATTTCCGGCGGAAAATTAGGTGAATTAAATTATCTTTCAGCAGTGGTTTCGGCCGGCGAAGTTTTGCACTATTGCTTAAAAAATCCGCAGCATTTCGGGTTTGTCGGAAATAAATATTACAATTTGGGCAATTCGGCGGCGGAGAGCGTGTTTGACGGGCTGAATTACATTAAATCAGCACGTCCGGATGATGCCGATTTTGCTTTTATCGGTATGGTTAATAAGGCGTCCGACACTTCAGATGATTATGCGCGAGCTTTGGAACATTGTTTTGCACTCGGTTTGCCGTTGGTGGCGGCAGGTAATGATGTTTCAACTTATTGTGACGGGCAAATCAGCCTCGGCAGCGGTGCGCTTGCTGAGCAATATGCGGTTATGGGCGGAGTTATTTATACGGTTGGCAAGCCGGCGCCTGATTTTGTTAAATATGCGCTTGAAGGTATTGCCAAACCGGAATCTAAAGTTTTGTTTATCGGCGACGCTTTTGCCACCGATATTAAGTCGGCTAATATGATTAATGCCGACGCTGTTTTGATTTCAAAGGGGATTCATGTTAATTATTTGGGTGAGGGGTATATTCCCGATGTTGAAAAAGCCCGTAATTTGGCAATGAATTTTGATGTTTATCCAGATTATGTCATTTCCGGCTTGCGGTGGTAACGGTGCGGAGTTGAAATATGCAAATTAAGCGCTATGTGATTTTGTTTTTGGCAGCGGTTTTGATTATGAAAGTGCTTAATTTTCGGTTGGTTGATTACACAACGCCTGATTTTAAGAAACAATGCGCGCCGATGCAAACGGAAGAGTTTTTAACAGATTATGAGCTTAAAGCTTTTTTGCCGGTGTGGTCAGAGTATGTTCGCTCAGGCGAAAAAAAAGCTGCTTCGGATAAAATTTCATTACTGCCGGGAGATATTGACGAGAGTCTTCCGCTTAATGTGAAAATTTGGCTCAGCCGCCGTTGCTGGGAAGGCGGGCGCTTTTTTTATGTTGAACAGCGTTTGCAGGCGATTATCAATACTGTGCGCTTAAAAAAACATACCGAAGGCGTAAAAAATGTTTTGTCTGATTTGTTGCAAACAGAAACGAATGAGGCTAAAATTAACGACTATGAAAATATGATTGCGATGCAAGATAAAATTGCCAATATTGAAAATGTCAGCGATGATGAAATTGCTTTGGTAAGAGGACATGAAGATGAATTTTCGGATATTTTAAGCGGTAAAATTCCATATAAGTATAAAAATCAGTAACATTTTAAAAGAGTCACAAAATTTTGGCAAAAATTTTTCAGATTGTGAAGCTTGTTAATAAAATTATAACTATCTTCATATACCTTGATACTGTTTATGCAAATTAAATAAAGGTAGAAACAATGGTTAAATTAGAAACTATAAAAACTAAAAGTATAATTAACACCATTATTAATGACGATAGTATAAAGATTATGAACGCAATGGAGGAAAATTCCGTAGATTTGATTTTTGCTGATCCTCCGTATAATTTGCAATTGGGTGACAGGCTCACCAGACCGGATAATACTAATGTTTCCGGTGTTTATGAAGAGTGGGACAGTTTTGAAAGTTTAACCGCGTATGATGATTATACCCGCGAGTGGCTCGCGGCGGCTAGGCGTGTTTTGAAAGACGATGGCAGTATTTGGGTCATCGGCTCATATCACAATATTTTCAGAGTAGGCTCAATTTTACAAGATTTAGGTTTTTGGATTTTGAATGATATTATTTGGAATAAAGTTAATCCGATGCCAAATTTTAAGGGAACCCGTTTTACCAATGCCCATGAAACTTTAATTTGGGCGGTTAAAAATCCGAAGGCGAAATATACTTTCAACTATGAGGCAATGAAAGCACTTAATGAAGATACGCAAATGCGCTCAACTTGGGAAATTCCGCTTTGTACCGGCAAGGAAAGATTGAAGGGCGAAGACGGCAATAAGTTGCACCCGACACAAAAGCCTGAAGCTTTGCTGTACCGTGTAATTATGGCATCGTCAAAAGTAGGCGATGTGGTGCTTGATCCGTTTTTCGGCACTGGAACCACCGGCGCGGTTGCCAAGCGTTTGGGGCGTAATTTTATCGGAATTGAAAAAGATAAAGCTTATGTCGCCGGAGCACAAAAACGCATTAGCGAGGTTACCCCGATTAAAGATGACGGAGCGTTGGAATACAGCTGTAAACGCAAACAGCCGCGTATCCCGTTCGGCACCGTGGTTGAAAGAGGGTTGTTGACCCCGGGGACGGTTTTGTATGACAGCGCCCGCAAGCACAAAGCCGTAATTCGTTCAGACGGAACGATTAAAGGCAAAGATATTGAAGGTTCAATCCATCAGGTGGGAGCATCAGCGCAAAATACCGCGGCTTGTAATGGTTGGGTTTATTGGTATTATGAAGATGATAATCATGAGCTGATTTGTATTGATGAGCTTCGGCGCGCGGTCAGAGATGAAATTTACGGAGCTGAGTAATAAATGCATAATAACAAGGCGATAACCGCAAAACACAATTACCTGCCGCAGCGTATTGATTATGCCGCGGCAGGTCATTATGCGGCAATTGATTTGGGAACAAATTCTTGCCGGTTGGTTATTGCCACGCCGACGCCGACTTCGTTTCATGTGGTGGAAACTTTTTCAAAAATAACACGCTTGGGCGAGGGTATTATTAATGATAACGCGCTCTCACGCGATGCAATTCGCCGCACGGTTACCGCGCTTAAAGTTTGCCGCGGGGTTATTGATGAATATTCGCCGATTATAAACTCGCGCTTTGTGGCAACGGCGGCGTGTCGCCGTGCTAAAAACTGTCAGGATTTTGTTGATTTGGTTAAGCGTGAAACCGGAATTAATTTGGAAGTTATTTCTTCAAAAGAAGAATCGCGTTTGGCGGTGGTGGGGTGCGTTCCGCTACTTAACCGCAATATTAAGCGTATGCTGGTTTTTGACATCGGCGGCGGCTCAACTGAAATCAGTTTGGCGCGCATTGCCGAAAGCGGTAAAACCTTTATTGAAGGATTTGTTTCATTGCCGTACGGGGTGGTTACCATTTCCGAGGCGTTTCCTAAGCAGGATATGACTAAACTTGCCTATAATACCATTATGGAGCGCACGCAAGGATTGCTTAAAGATTTTGATGATAAATTCGGTATTTTTGAAGGAATTAAAAATCAAGAAATACAGGTTATCGGAACTTCCGGCACGGTTACGGTGCTTGGCGCGGTGCATCTTAATTTAACCCGCTATAACCGGTCGGCTGTTGACGGAATTTCCATCTCGGGACCGGATATTATGAAAGTTATCACCAAAATAAAAAATATGGGTGATGAAGGGCGGCGCAAAAACCCGTGTATCGGTCCGCTAAAATCAGACTTGACAATTTCAGGCTGCGCGATTATTGAAGCCTTAATGACTTATTGGCCTATTTCAGAAATTACGGTTGCCGACCGCGGAATCCGCGAGGGTATTTTGCTTGATATGATGCACCATGAGCGCAAGCATAAAAGTAGCAATTATAAACACCATGGTAGACGTTTTTATCATAGAGGAAGAAAATATGGAAAAAAGAAATCTGGCGGCGATTGATTTGGGCACCAACTCTTGTCGCTTGATGATTGCCGACCCGCAAGGCAATGAATTGTTTGCCACTTCCATCGCTACCAAATTGGGCGAGGGCATGTATGCGAATATGCGCTTTACCGATGAGGCCGTAAAGCGCGGGTTAAATGCTTTTGCGGAATATGCCGAGATAATGAAGCAATATAATGTGGGCAAGTATCGGGCGATTGCGACTGCCTCTTGCCGTATGGCAAGCAATGGAGCTGATTTTGTAGAACAGGTTGAGCAAAATTGCGGCATAAAAATTGATATTGTTGACGGGGGCGAAGAAGCACTGCTTAACTTAAAAGGCGCGGTGTTGAATGCGCCTAAAACGGCAGAATATGTGGTGGTTTATGATCTCGGCGGCGGCTCTACCGAAATTTCGTTGGCAAAATTAAAACCGGAGCTTGAAATTGTGCACACCGTGTCGGTCCCGTGGGGAGCGCGTAATTCTGCCGAGGCTTTTGGTTTGGCGGAATATAATGAGGCAAACGCGCAAAAACTGGCAACGGAAACAGCCGGATATGTTGCGGATTTTAATAAAAAGTCGGAACTTGAAAAGTATGCGGACAAAGCTTGTCTGATTGCCACTTCAAGCACTCCGCTCAGATTGGTTTCAATGGCAAAAAAGTGGGGAGAACATAATCGCAATCGCGCAGATGGAGTGCAGATTACGACAAAAGAGCTTGATAAACAGATTTCCGAGGTTTGGAAAATGTCTGTCGCTGAAAAAGAAAACTCGCCGTATATCGGTAAAGACCGAGCCGTAATTTTTAACGCCGGATGCGTGATTTTTAAAACTATATATGATAATTTGAAATTTGATAAGCTGACGGCGTCATTAAAAAGCGCTCGTCACGCAATTATTGAGGAGCTGGTAAACAATGGCTAAACTGACACATTCGGCAAAACTTGTGCGCGGACGAAAGACCTTAACAGTTCACGTTAAAACGGCAAAATATCACAAACCATCGTCTAATCGTTGGCTGGAGCGGCAGCTTAACGACCCGTATGTGGCGGAATCTAAGCGCTTGGGTTATCGCTCGCGGGCGGCGTTTAAGCTTATTCAGCTTGATGAAAAATATCGGTTTTTAGGTAAGGGCAAAACCATTGTTGATTTGGGCTGCGCTCCCGGCGGTTGGACACAGGTTGCGGTTGAACGCAACAAAGGTAGCGGGCAGGTGGTCGGCATTGATATTTTGGAAACGCAGCCGGTTGCGGGCGCAACGCTGATTTGTCAGGATTTTACCACGGAAGATGCACCGGATAAGTTAAAGGCTCTTTTGAACGGACCGGCGGATATTGTAATGAGCGATATGGCAGCCAACACAACCGGACATCAGCAAACTGACCATTTGCGCACCATCGGCTTGGTAGAAGCGGCATATATGTTTGCCAAAGAGGTTTTGGCTGAGGGCGGAATTTTTATCGCTAAAGTCTTTCAGGGCGGAGCGGAAGGCAATTTGCTTGCCGATATGAAGAAAAATTTTGCAAAAGTTTCGCATTTTAAACCTGACGCAAGCCGCCAAGGGTCGCCGGAAACATACGTTATTGCTCAAAATTTTAAGAAAATAAGTTAAGTACAGAATAGTTGTTGACAAAAATGCCAAAAGATGTACAATGTGAATGTTCAAAGAATTATTAACAATAAAACACTAAATTATGAAGAGAATTATAAGAATTGAGATGGACCAATATTTTATGGAATGTTGGCCGGAAATTAAAGTGAAAGACGTTGCACTGACTTTTGCTAATCTTCAAGTAGATAAAGAGCACTGCGTGAAGATTATTGGGCGTGGTGCTTGGAGTCATCTTTACTGGAAATCGCCACTGGAAGAGGCACAAAGTTACCAACTCGTGAATCAAAATGCGTTCTGCTTCACGGTTGTCCTACATAGGCAAGATGAAGCTGTAAATCTGTCGCTGCTGAAGTATCAGAGACTATATCGTTTGATTTACGTGCCATTTAGGCAGTATGTCTATCTGGTGGACGAGCGATTGGTTCATGATGAGCCGGTAGCAAATTTGGCTTATGCGCTTGGCTTTTCCAAGATTAAGACTGAAAGCTTTATGGTTGAAAACACCTATATTGCCTCAGTTGTCAGGAACTTCAAAGTTACTCGTCGCGGTAGCTTGGTGGCATTTAAGGACGTTCTCTGCTATTCAGAAAACGGTACGACTTTCAGCAAAGAGTTTCCTGCAATGTATTTTGCCGAAAACAGCATTATGGGAGCTTATTTGCAGGAAGAAAACAAAAAGTTAAACCATGAGGAAGAACAACAGTAATTCCTCTTAAAACCAAAAGACAATGAAAAAGAACTTGTGCGGCTTTTCTGTTGATGTGCAGAAACTTGAGGGGCTTAATCTGGTAACGCCGAGATTTTTGGCTGAAAATATGCTGAATAACTTCCATTACACGGCTGATGACGGTCAAGATTACAAAGTGGAACCTATGCCGTATACCACAAAGTTAGTCAGGATAGAAACATTACCTGCCTACCGCATCTTCATGGATGAAGTCGGGCTTAACAATGGATCGGTTGCCATCTCATTCAGTGTTGAACTGATTGGTAATGGAGATGCAAGAGCAGAAGCAGACAAATTGTTGCTGCTGTATCAGCCGTTCAGGCAGGTAGCGTTTGTTCTACATCAGGATTTGGTTGCGACAACTGTGCTTCTGGATTTCATGACCAAGGAATATTACGTTCCGGAATGTCTGATGTACTTCAAGCGTCCTGAGAGCGAAAAACCGAAACAGTCATGGCTAGGTAAACTCTTCAGACGCAAGACTGAAGAATGGGTTTACAAAGTTACGCCGGAAGGACTGAAGCTTGACGTTATAACACAAACGCAAAGCTGAATATGAAAATTAAAGAGGAGCCTGAAAACTCCTCTTTTTTTGTTGCCTTGTCTTTAAAATTTTGTATAGTTCAAACAGAGAGGTTAATATGCAAATCAGTGCCAGATATCAGGCGGTTTATGAGCTGCTTGTTGAAATTTTTAAAGACGAAAAACCCGCAGATAACATTATAAATGACTATTTGCGGCGGCGCAAATATATCGGAAGTAAAGACAGGCGTTTTATAACGGATACAGTGTGGAATATTATCAGGCGCCGTATGCGGCTTGAGTTTGAGGCGGGGAGTAAAACTCCGCGTATGGTTTTGCTTTGCTATTTGCAAGATGAAGATTTAGATATTGCCGCCGATGGTTCGCAATATGGCTTGGCATCGGTTACCAAAGATGAAAAAGCGCAACTCAAAAATTTAAATTCTGACGTTTACCCTGATTATGTGGTGCTAGAATGTCCGGAATGGCTGTATCAAAAAATTAATAACCGCGCTTTGCTCACGGCGTTGCAGCACTCGGCGCCGGTTGATTTGCGGGTTAACATGGCGGAGCGGAACGAGGTTAAAAACAGGCTTAAAAATGAAGGGCTGTTTTTTGCCAATACCCCGTATTCGCCGCTCGGGCTGCGCTCAGAAGAGCGGGTTAATTTGAACAACTGTATTGCTTATCAGGAAGGGTTGTGCGAAGTGCAAGACGAGGCGTCTCAGCTGGCGGCGATATTGTGCGATGTTTCGGTTGATGACAAGGTGATAGATTACTGTGCCGGAGCCGGCGGCAAAAGTTTGGCGATTGCCGCGATAAACCGTAATGAGGGGCAAATTTTGGCGCATGATTATGACTGGAACCGCATGGATGCCATTAAAGACCGCGCGCAAAGGCTCGGAATCCGCAATATAAAATTGGTGCGAGAAGTGGAAGATATTGACTTTGACCGCTTTATTATTGACGCGCCTTGCTCCGGTACCGGAACATGGCGTCGTTCGCCCGATGCTAAATTCAGACTGACGCCCAAACGTCTTGCATTTTTGAACCAAACGCAGGCGGAAATTTTGGAAACGGCATATAAGCATACCAAAACCGGCGGTAAAATTATTTACATCACTTGTTCGGTTCTGCCTGACGAAAACGAAAATATTGTGCTTAATTTTGCAGATAAACATTCTGATGTTAAGTTTATTAAGCACAATAAGTTGTGGCAGAAAAAGCTTGATGTGCCATTCCCGTTTACGGAAAACAGGTTTATAAAATTGGCGCCGCACACAACCGGTACCGACGGATTTTTCTTTTGCATGATGCAAAAAGGCGAATAAGTTATTGCGTATATAAAACGTACAAATCGCAGCTTTGGTCATCGCATATATTGCAGAGCTGTGATATATCATTAAGGCTTAATGCGCGGATACATTTTTTATCGTTTCCGCAATAGTTGTCGCCGTAGGCATGTCCGTAATATATGGGGTTGTCGCTGTCGTTATATTTACGGCCTTCAATCAGCCATAAATCGGCGGCGTTTTCTTTGGTGGCAGTTACAATATTGCGGCATATTTCTGCACCTAATGCGTTTTGCGGAAAAATAAAATGTATTCCGCCATAACTGCGCGCGGTTGAATCGGTGTGATAAACAGCGATTATAGCATTAAACCAGGTGTCTTGTAATGTAGCGTTTGTTATATACTCAATACCGTCCGGAAGTAAATTAAGTTTGTGCAGCATAGTGCCGTAATAGGTACTGGCGTTTGGTGTGTGCGCTAGTTGTTCTTTAATTTGCAGCACATTATTTATCAACATGTTAACCGCCTGAGCATGCTGATTTAGCTTATACTTCATCATCGCTTTAGAGTAACCGGCAATTGCCCCGACGCTAAGTACTCCAATAATCGCGAGAACGCCGAGCATTTCCACCATAGACCGACCTGCGCACAAGCCGTCATCCTCAAACTTGACCCGATAATCCAGGTTGGACAAATCAGCTATTTGTTTTGACCTGGACTCTCCGATCAAGTCGGAGAGTGACAAAGAAGAGGTGAACATCTCTCTTATACCGGAGTGTGACAATGTGTGGTGTAAAAAGCGGCTGAAATATGATTGCATCATTAAAAATCCTCTCAAAAAGTTGGTTTTAAGAAGATTTTAGCTCGCGTTTTTTTTT
>JAJWCP010000034.1 GCA_021617435.1 Pseudomonadota bacterium | reverse complement strand
CTTTACTGGCGGTTGCCGCCGTCGGTAAAGTGTTTTTCCGCGCGCCGGAAACTCCGAAAAACCAAACCGGAAACAAGGTTATTAAAACGCAGGATATATCTCTGTTTTCAAAGCCGAAAGACTTAACGGTTCGGCAGGTTGCCGCCGCAACCGCGGTTGACGTGAGCGCGATTGAGGATTTAACCGCTCCCACACCGGCGGCGGATGTTGCCGCCCCGAAAGAGGCTTTAGAGCAAAAGCCGGAAGTTTTGGCGGAAAACACCGTTACCGCAACAAGCCAAACAGTTATCAAAAGCCCAATTAACACTGACCTTGCCGCCGCGCAAGAAATTGTGTTAGAGCCGGAAGAAATAGCCTCCGCGCAAGTTGCCGCGCCCGCTTATGAACAAAGCGGCATTGTGTATGCCGATATAAGCGACACCCTGCAAGATGAAAAAACACAAAATATTATATTAAGCAAACCTTCTGAGCCGCTTAAAGTTTTGTATGCGCCGGAAGATAAAGATATTAGCGCCGAAAATATAGTGGTTGCGGAAAACACAGTTACAGATAACGCCGCTTTAAGCGTTGCCCCGCTTGAAGACAATGAAATTCCGCTGGTGGAAACATCCGGCACGCTTCATAAGCAAATAGAAGTGCAAAACTCCGCATCAGGTTCTGAAATTGCCATGTTGGAGCCGAATGTTTTGGTTAACACCATTGAGGAAGCAGAAGCTCCGGAAGAAAAAACTTTAGCGGAAGCCGACTTAAAGCAAAACGAATGGCAACAAATGTCGGAAAAACAGCCGGAAGAAAGCCCGTGGGTAGTGGCTAAGGGAAATCGGTTTGCCAAAAACAAAGCGGTAGTGGAGCAATTTGCGCAAAGCGAGCAATCTTTAGAGGAAACTCCGGTTGCCGCTGAAGAAGAGGCTGACGAATCTCAACCTAAACCAGAAGAACAAACAAGCCTTTTGCGCCCCGCCGCGGAAGATGAAAATATCAGCTTGGCGCTTAAAGAAGAGGATGGCAACATTTCAGGCGGCGAGACCAAAGTTGCCTACCAAATGGTGCCCAACCTGTTAATTCCGATACCGGACGATATTGCCAACGACCCGAATTTAACGCCGCAGCTCTCATATTCGCCCGATGACAAACCGGCTAAAAAAGACGAAGTTAAAGAACCCGCCGCGACAGCACCGAACGATGACGGCGGCTTAAATGAAGATGAAAAGAAAACCGGCTTATTTAAAAGTATAACCTCATGGTTTGCCGGTAACAAAGATAAAAGTAAAGATGAAAACCCGCAAACCGAAATCAGTCAATTGTCAGGGCAGAGCCGCAGCACTTTTGACTTTTTCGGCGTGGGAAACAAGTTTCCGGGGCAGAGCAAACCGGCAAAAATTCTGCCGGCGGAGCTGAGACTTTCGTTTCAGCCCAACAGAGCGGAAATTTCAGGGCAGACTTTGCGCTGGATTCACGCTTTTGCCGATAACGCGCGCGACAATGACGATTTGTATATTGAAATCAGAATTGACGGCACCAGCTCTTTTGCCCTGCAAAAGAAAAGGCTTAACCTGTTAAGCACTATTTTAGCAAACCGCGGCGTGGATTACAGAAAAATTAATATTGTGTTCACCTCGCGCGAGCCAAATTCATTTATTATTAGGAATATTCGGTTTAACAATAATGAAGAGGTTGTAATAAATAAAGATAACGGCAGCTCTTATTACCGCCCATGGTAATAAGTTTTGCGCGGCGCTTGATTATTTAAAATTCAACCTGTATGATGGAACAACAATGTAATGAAGTATGACATAGGGGAATTAAATATGAATAATAAATTACTCTTATCCGCCTGCCTGTTGTGTTTGGGTATGGTCGGCTGTGTGCGCTATAATTCAGCCTACACGGCGCAATGTAACGGTCCGGATTGCCCGATGGATGTGTATATTGACGAAACGTACGCCGCCGTGCCGCCGGACGAATATATCTGCCAAAACACGGCAGACCCCAATATGTGTCCGAACGACCCGTATGTTAATTATACCCGTACGGCCGCCGATTTTAGAGAATACGGCGAAAGAACTCCCCGCGACAGATTAATCTCGCAGGCAGGAGCAGGCAATAACCTCTCGGCGTCTATTCCCCCGTCAGTTGAAGATGAGGTTATTGAATATGAAGAACAAGCCGGTGTTGCCACTGAGCCTGAAGAAACCCCCGAAGAAAAAGTTGCTCCTGAGGACATAAAAGTTGATGAAACTATTGTTGCCGAAACAGAAGATAATTCTGATGACAATTCAGACGATGTGGAAGATCCTGTTCAGGATTGGCTCGCCGAAGAAGGTCAAAACCTTAAAGCTTTGCTTACTGAGTGGAGCGAGCAGTCAGGCTGGCGCTTGGTTTGGAACACCAACCGCAATTATGTTTTGAGCGCCGGAGCCATGTTCAGAGGACGCTTTGCCGATGTAAGCTCGGCTTTAATCAGAGCTTTCGCCCGCGCCCGTCCGGCTCCGATTGCAACATTTTATAAAGGAAACCGCGTATTAGTCGTTGAAACGATGGAGGATGAAAATGCGTATGAATAAGTTTTTTAATTTAGCTCTTGGTACGGCAGTTGCCGCTTTGGTTGCGGCGTGCTCCGTTTCAACCGACCTTGACGCCACTTTAGACCGTGAAGTTGAAAACACCGTCGTCTTAAAAGAAAAAGCAAAGGCTCCGACAACACCTGCCGTTACCGACGTTATCAGAGTTAATGACGATATTTGGCTCGGCGACACCAGTGAAGTTGAGTACGAGGGCGACCCGGTTCCTAGTTATTTGGAAACTCCGGACGGGGTTACCTTAATCAGCAACCGCCCGATTACGTTATATGAAATCGGCGATATGCTGAACAAAATCACTTCGCTTTCAGTCAGATACGACCCGACTTTAGAAGAAGCTTCAAAACAACAGGCCGACGGCAATGCTCCGAGTTTGGAATCTATCGGCGCGCAATGGACCGACAGCACCAAAATGCTTGTTTCATACAAAGGTCCTTTGAGCGGCTTGCTTGATGAAGTTTGCAACCGTTTCGGTATTTGGTGGAAATATGAAAAAAAACAAATTTATTTTTATAAATTTATCACCAAAACTTTTGTGTTATACACCTTGCCTACCAAACCGACCTTGTCGGTTAACGTCGGCGGTTCATCTACCGACGGTAGCGCGGGCTCGTCATCTGTTTCGCTCAGCAACACCGCCAATATTGACTTGTGGGCTAATATTGAATCATCAATTAAATCAATGATTAGCAATGAGGCTCAGCTGACTATGGACCAGTCAAACGGCACTATCACTTTAACTGGCACTCCGACCGATATTCGCAAAGTGGCAAAATTTGTTAACGAACAAAATATCCGCCTCTCACGGCAGGTTGCCATCAGCGTTAAGGTTTTGCAGGTTAATGTTTCGGATTCAGACCAGTATGGTCTTAATCTTTCCGCCGCGTTTAAGGGTAATAACCACATCACTGATTTAGGTTTGGCAAGTCCGGGCGGTTTGGGCGCTGAAGTTACCAACAACCTGTCTATGACGATTTTGTCCGGTCAGTGGACTTTGGCAGGCGCTATTCAAGCCCTTTCAGAACAAGGCACCACCAACTTAATTACCAGTGGCACGGTTACTACCTTGAACAACAAACCGGCTCCTATTCAGGTGGTTAAAACTCAGAACTATATTTCTGAAATTACAAAGACCAACTCCGGTAGCGATGGCAGCTATTATGACCTTTCAACCACTACAGAGGAAATTGAAACCGGTTTTACACTTGATGTTTTGCCGCGTATTTTGGAGCATGGTCGTTTGATGTTGATGTTTAACCTCACCTTGTCTGACCTTATTGAACTTGAAAGAGTTGATTTGGGCAGCGGCTCAAGCACCGAGGGCGAAACCAGCGGTCAATACATTCAAAACCCGATTATTGAAACCCGCGGCTTTACGCAGGAAGTTGCTTTGAAATCAGGCGAAACTTTAATCTTGAGCGGTTATGAACGTGTTGAAAACTCCGCTAAAAAAACCGGCGTAGGCTCGGCAGAAAACTCACTCTTGGGAGGCACCGCAACGGCTGAAAAAACCCGCAGTATCTTGGTTATTATGTTAACCCCTGTGGTTTTGGACTCCCCGCTTGTGCCCGAATCCAGAATGAAATACTAACAGTAAAGGAACAATACCGTGTTAGAGGATGCTAATTTAGATGAAAACTATTCCGGCGAAGTTAATCCGGCGGAAAGAGACGAAACCAAAGCTTGGGGTACCAGCTTTGACGTCGGCGGTGTGACTTATGCCGCCAGCTTGTTCTGGCAGCCTCTGCAAAACAAAGACGACCCGTTTGTTGAAATTATTGAGGCTTCCGAAAACGTTTTGGAAGGCGCCGACCTCTTCTGCTTAAAACCCGGTAAATCGCCGCAATTCGGTTTGTGCGTTTCATATCAGGGATATAAAAAGAAAATGCCGGCAGCGGCTGTATCCGTTTCAACCGCGCTCTCAGACCGCTCGTCATTTTTGGCGGTGTTTAAGGTCAGCAACGGATGGTGGTATGTATGCGCTCGTAACGATATAATCCTGTCCGATGGCGATATGCTCTTTTTAAATGAAGAGGACGCCAAAGAACAGTTTATGTCAATGCTTGCGGTTCCGGATTGGGGTCGTAAAATAGCGCCGGAAGAGTGGGGCTTGGACGATATTGAAAATATATCGCTTGAAAGCCTGCTTGAAAAAGGCGCCAACGCAAAGTTGCAAAAAATCAGAGCTTTGCGCGGTCCGAAACTGTTTGCCGTGGCGGCGGCAATCGGCGTTGCCGCAATTTGGCTCGTTTCAACCTTAATCAATTCAGTGTTTTTGGCGCCGCCGAAAAAGCCGATTGTTACTCCGGTGCCCATCAGGCAAATTGAAAAAGCTCCTCCTCCGCCGGAACCTAAACCATGGGAGAATCTGCAAGACCCGCAAGCCGTTTTAATCGGTTGCTTAAAAGCAACGCAAGACGTGGTCGGCATTGTTACTCCGGGTTGGAAAATTGAGGGCATTACCTGCACTCCGACCGGATTGGTTACTTCATGGAAGCGTGAAGTGGGGCGTATTACATGGATTGATAAAGCGCTTAATAAATCAGGCGTTACATTTTCAAGCCGCTCTATTGCCGCTAACGGTAACAGCGTGATTGTTTCAGTGCCGATTACGGGCGTTAAAACCTTTAACTCGCCACCGGAAATGAACGGGGTTGATTTGGTTAACACCTTAAACGATTTGTTCCAAGGATTGCAGATGCCTATCAGTATGAACACCGAGACTTGGACATCTCCGCAGAAAAATGTTTATCGTTCGGTAAAATTCAGCTTTACTTCTAACCATGATCCTAAACAATGGTTAGGTTTGTTAATGAAATTTTCAGGACTTAAGATTAATACTATTAAATATGATATAAACAGCCATAACTGGTATTACGAAGGAGCAATATATGTATTATAAGCTTTTAAATAAAAATTTACTCACCGCCGCTTTGGTTTCTCTTATTACTTTAAGCGTTGCCAAAACCTGTGAGGCTCAGGGTGTTGTTTCATTGGTTGAAGACAACAACGCGGTTGCGCCGCAGAAAAATACCGAAAAGGCTGTTAAACCAAGCGCAGATTTAATGGGTCAGGAAGTTCCCGATGTTTTAGACGATGATGTTATCCCGCTTGACAGCGGCTTAATCTCACCGGCTCCGGCAACCGTTCCGGCTCCAAAGACTGCGGCGCCTAAACCGGCTCCGGCAGCAAATGCCGCTCCGAAAGCAGACACGGCTCCGAAAGCAGACACGGCTCCGAAAGCAAACGCTAAAAATCAGGCGCCGGAAGCTTTTGACGCCGATATGGATTTTTCACTCGGCATGGAAAACGTTGAAAACAGCGATATTCCGGCTCCCGCTCCGACAAACGGCGTTGCTCCGACCACCTCGCCGCTTAGCGCGCCTGACACGTCATCTCCTTTGATGGCTAAACCCGAAGCTCCTAAACCGGCTCCGGTTAACAAAGAATTTGGCGACGGTGTGCTTGAAAAAGTAAATAATGACCTTTTTAACCAGATGTCGGATATTGAAAAACAAACAACATTGCTTACTTTGGAACTGCGCCGCGAAAAAGTCAGAAACGAAATTGAGGCGATTAAGGCTCAGCGCGCTAAGGCTATGGAAGAAAAACTTGCCGCCGAAGAAGAAAAGAAACGTCAAGAATTTGAGTGGAAAAAAGAACAGGAAGCTAAGGTTTTAAGAGAACAACAGCTTTTGAAAGAAAAAGAAATTGAACTTGAAAAATTAAAACAGAAAAAGGCTCTGACCGCTTATATGAACCAGATGTTGGAACAAAATCAGCAGTGGATTGCCGAAAATGCTAAAATTTACAAGCAAATGCAGCAGGTTGAAGAAGATCGCAAAAACTTGGCTGACAACTTCAAGAAAAAACTTGAAGAACTGACAACCGTTTCAAACAAAACCGTTCAGGCCGCTAATAATGCCAAAAGCAATCACGACCGTACGGTTGCAAGTTTGACCGCGCAGAATATTCAGCTTAAAAAACGTATTGAAGCAGACGCTTTGGCGGCTAAGAATCGGCAGCAAAATCCGTTTGCAACCGAAAGCAAAACCGGCGAAGGTAAACAAGGCGTTTCAACCTCTATTGACGCTAAAATCGCGCCGATTAATATCGCCAAAGAATACGCCATTATGGAAATTATCGGCAAAGGCGAAAATTTGACCGCCAAACTGATTAACAAAGAAGGCGAATCGTTCCTTGCTCGCAAAGGCACTCTGTTGCACACCGGTCACATTATTGAAGACATTACGCAAAACTATATTCAGTTTGACCGTAACGGCTTAAAAGATTATCTGTATACCAACAACAGCGCCATGACCACTGAGCCTGATAAAATGGACGGCACCGCCACCACCGACAAAACTCCGCAGCCTCAGCAGGCTCCGGCACAACAACCGGCTCAGCAGAGTTCGGGAATTTCGTCGGACAGAGGTATCCCTTCGTTGGGAACAGGTATGTTTATTAAGTAATAAGGGTACACTCAATGGTTAATAGACCAGATGTAACTGATGAAAAAAATAAGGCCGGAGCTACCTCCTCCGGCTCTTATTTGGCTGAAAGTTTATCAGAACAGTCAAAAAAAACCAACATTTTGGAAGACTTGTTCGCTAATGGTAACAAGCTTTTGACTCTGCCTGATTCAGATATTACGTTGAGCGATGAAACCAGACGTTTGGTGGCTCTGTTTTCAGACGGAACTTATTTGGTTTCAAAAGATCACCGCTTTGACGGTCCGGTTTATAACTTTGAAAAGACCATTAAAAAAAGACGTATGCCGATTAAAACTCCGCAATACGTCAGCCAAAATGAAATCAGCGCCATTTACGCTTATGCCGAACGCGGCTCCGGCTTGGCCAATGTTGATGTTAACAACCTTGACCAAATGCAGATGCAAATTGACTTTATTAACGTTATTGCCCGTGCGTCGGCTCAAAAGGTTTCAGATATTCACGTTATTGTTGCCGATTCAACCATCATTATGTTCCGCGTAAACGGTATGATGCAACGGCAAATGGAATATAATAAAGACTGGGGAGAGGCTTTTGTGCGCGCCGCGTTTGCCTCCGCCGATATTTCAGACTCTAACTATGCGCAAAACGAATTTCAGGGCGCGCAAAAGTTAGGCGAAACCCCGTTGCGCGGTTCTGACGGCAAATTGATGTTGCCGCACAACGTGCTCGCTATTCGTTTGCAATTTAACCCTATCGCCTTCGGTTCGCAATATCTGGTTATGCGTTTGCTATACGCCGATGATAACCCTGACGGAAGCTCTGACTTGCGTTCACTGGGCTTTGGAGATCGCGAGGAAAACCTGTTTTACCGCTTACGCGCGGTTCCGGTCGGGTTAAACATTGTGGCAGGACCTACCGGTTCAGGTAAATCAACCACCTTGCAAAGAAATATGATTAAGCTTTTACAAGAAAAAAACTATGAAATTAACCTCATTACCGTGGAAGATCCGCCGGAGTATCCTATTCCGGGGGCGCGGCAAATGCCGGTGACCAACGCCAACACCGAAGAAGAAAAAGAGGCGGAATTTACCAAAGCGCTCAACGCCGCGTTACGTTCCGACCCTGACGTTATGATGGTGGGCGAAATTCGTTCGCTTTCAGCCGCCGAGCTTACGTTTAAAGGCGCTTTGTCCGGTCACGGCGTGTGGTCAACTTTGCACGCCAACTCAGCGCCGGCAATTATTACCCGTCTGCGCGATATGGGTATTCAGTCATACATGCTTGGCGACCCTGAACTTATTAAAGGCTTAATTTCACAACGTTTGTTCCGTAAATTATGTCCTTATTGCCGTAAATCAATTAAAGAACGTATGAACGACCCCTCATTCGGGCGTCTTAAAACCGCACTCGGCGATTTTGGTATTGAAAACACCTTTATCCGCGGCGACGGTTGCAAATTTTGCGGATATAAAGGAGTTAGCGGTCGTATGTCAGTGCCGGAAATTATTTTGCCGGACGCTATGTTCCTGCAATTAATGATTAACGGCGATACAAAGCGCGCTATTGACTACTGGACCAGCGAACTTGATGGTCGTCCGCTCAGAGACGCCGCGATTGAACGTATGTTAAAAGGTTATATTGACTTGGACGAAGTGGAACGTTGGTGCGGTCTGCTTGATCAACGTCCGGTTTACTAGGAGTAATAAACATGGCAGAAAAGAAAAAAACAGCCTCTTTCAATAAAGCTATGCGCTCGCTTAATTCTATTGAAGTTTATTATGCAAAAATGATTTGTAATTTTTCAAACGAAACGCGTTTGAAAATATATCGTAAATTGGCCGCCTTAATGCGCAACCGATTTTCATTAATGGACGCTTTGGATATGCTGCACGATGGTATCACCAACGGCGGTAAAAACCCGAGCGAGCCGATGGCTATTGCTTTAGCAAGCTGGGGCAAAGCCCTGCAAAACGGTTTGCCGTTTTCCGACGCCCTAAAAGGTTGGGCGCCAAGCCGCGAGCGATTGATGCTTTCAGTAGGTGACGTTTCTGACCTTGAAAGCGCCTTGCTTAACTTGATTAAAGTGACTGAAGGTTCCACCAAAATGATAAGACCGATTGTTGGCGCGGTTTCATATCCGTCATTCTTGTTCATGATGGCGATTTTGATTATTTACGGTATCGGCGCCTACATGGTGCCGCCGATGATTGACGCCGCTCCGTCCGTGCGTTGGGTCGGCACCGCCGCCACATTGGTTGATATTTCAGAATGGATTAGAGAAAACTGGTTGGCGGCTTTTATCACATTCCCGATTGTAATGCTTGTGGTTTATGCCACCATCGGCATTTGGACCGGTCCTATCAGAGCCGTTGTTGACAATATTCCTCCATGGTCATTGTATAAAGTGTTTATCGGTATTACCTGGCTCTTGGCGTTATCTGCTTTGGTTAAAGGCGGTGTGCCGGTTTCAACAGCGTTATCATCACTGCGCCGCGATTCAAACGCATACTTAAAAGAACGCATTGATAAAACTCTCGCCTTTATTAAAAACGGTGATAACTTAGGTCAGGCTTTAATGAAAACCGGATTAAACTTTCCGGATAAAGAAATTATTGCCGACTTAAAAATTTATTCCGAATTGGATAACTTTGAAGAAGCTTTGGAAAAACTGGCTGATGACTGGTTGGAAGAATCCGCTTACATGATTGAACAAAAAGCATCATTATTAAACATGGCAGCATTGCTTGCGGTAGCGGGCGTTATTGCTTGGGCGGTGTTCGGCGTGTTTGAAATGCAAGACCAAATCACCAGCGCAATGGGAGCATAACATGCTTAACAAACTGCCAAAAATCAGTGCGGAAATTTTGCAAAAAGTTAAAACCTTGCCACGAACCGAAGTTATTTTCGGTTCCGCGGCAGTGATAACCGTTTTGTTGCTGGCGGCTATTTTTGTGGCTCCGAACAAAACCGAGCGTATTTCCGTTGCCAAGCAAGAAATCAGCGAGCTGAGCGACAAAATTCGTAATCACTACAAAGTTCGTCCCGACTATTGGGGTTTAAGCACCGAAAACGCGGTTAAAAACAAGATTATTCCGCCAAAAATGATACGCGGAAATAAAATTGTCGGCGCTTTGGGAAAAGAACTTAATGTTGGACAAGATGAGGTCGGCTCAATGATTATGCCCGGCGGAAAGCGCTTTATGATAACTGTTGCCAATGTCGGAAAATCTGCTTGCAAAGCAGTGCTTCCCGATAATTTATCTCATGCGGAAAACCCTGCTTTAGTAGCCGTTAAACTTATTGCCGCTGATAAGGTGTATAATTTTGAGTGGGGAGGAAAACTGCCGCTGCCGATAACGGCTGAACAGGCAAACAAACTATGCCAAAATAACAACACTATCGCTTGGATATACGAATAACTTATAAGGCCGGCACAAAAGCCGGTCTTATTGTTTGGCAATACAACTTATGCACAGCACGGACTCGTAAATATTGCAAAAAAAAAACGCGAGCTAAAATCTTCTCAAATGCAACAATTTGAGGAGATTTTTATTATGAAATCACATCTTACCCGTTTTTTACACTACACTCTGTCATATTCGGGCTTGACCCGAATATCCAGGTTGAACAAATTTGCTGCTTGGTTTGACCTGGACACTCCGGTCAAGCCGGAGTGTGACAGTGTTTGTGCAGGTCGGTCTATGGTAGAAATGCTCGGCGTTCTTGCCATTATCGGCGTGCTTTCTGTCGGGGCAATTGCCGGTTATGGCAAAGCCATGTTCAAATATAAACTCAACAAGCAAACTGAACAACTTAACCAGCTGATTAATATTGTAACGCAATATTACCCGCAATTACATTCAAAAACAGCCATTGACTTGGTACCTATTTTGAAAAAACTGAATGTAATCCCAAAAGAAATGATTAAATATGACAATTCCGTCCTCATTTATGACTCTTTTAATAACGCCATAGAAATTACCACCGGTACCAGAAGTTACCTTAATGATGGTGCCATACATACATATGCGCTACTACGGTATTCTCTTGATTTTAATAACTCAAATGCTGTGGATATTTGCCGCAATACCGTTAATATTATGAAGGAAAATCGTGACAACTTATGGCTTGCTGAAACTTGGTCTTCTACTTCAGGGTCGCAAAATATTCAATATGCCGGCGATAAGTTTTGCACAGGTACTGCTCAAACAAGCAAAGCCTTCCTTAAATATCTGAATTTAGAAATGGCGGATAAAATCTGCCGTAATAAGGCGGGCGATGCCAATGCTCATTTTTCAATTTGGTGGTTGGATTAAGCACAACTTATGCACAGCACGGACTCGTAAATATTGCAAAAAAAAAAGACCCCGTCTTATTAAATTAAAACGGGGCTTGTTATACTTTAAAGATTACATTTCTTCAAACAACGGGCGGCCTTGCGCCATACGAGTCATTTGAGTTTCAATCGGAGTTGCCAAATTGAGCTTGCCGCTTTTAATAATACTGCGCACCTGACAGCCTTTAGTGGTATCAGGGTTAGCAAACAAAAAGCGTAAAATCGGCGTTTTATGGCCAACGCCGCGCAAGGATTGGTGCAGCACGGCAAGAATACCGCGCGAAAGCAAGTCATAAGCCAATGCCTCGCTCATATCTGATGACGAGGCATATTTTACCATTGAGTTAATGGCATCAGGAATATTGTTGGCGTGAATGGTTGAAAGCACAAGGTGGCCTGAAGTGGCGGCGCGCAAACATTCGCTCGCCGTATCAGGGGTACGAATCTCACCAACCATGATATAACGCGGTTTTGAACGCAAAGCCGATTTTAAGGATTCTGCCCAGTTATTATTTATCGGCTGAGTTTGTTTGCACAATCCGAACGAGCCATTCGCTGCGGTATATTCGCCGTCAAGCGGCATTTCAGACGGGTCTTCAATGGTGTAGGCAAAGCCGCCTTCACGCACCAAAAATTCTTTAAGCAATGATGAAATAGATGTAGTTTTACCAGAACCGGTAGCACCTGCCCATAAAATAAGTCCTGAAGCTTTGCAAAGACCATTTAAATACATGGCTAATTCTTTGCGGTAACCCAAGGTATTAAAATCAGGAACAGTCCGCGGCATTTTACGAATACAATATTGCACGCCGGTAACCGTCATACTGCGCTCCACACGGAAAAACACATTTTCATATAATACGGAATAGCTGGAATTTCCTTCATACGAATCTTCAACCAACTTATAAAATTCTTCAAAATCGGAAGCTACAAACATTTGTAACCCGTTTTCAGTTAAATCATCAGGAATATAAGCAACTTTTTCGGGGGTGATGTAAATATCCGAAAACTCAACGTCATTGATTTTGACCATTTTTTTAACCTTTATTATTAGTTTTAGTGACTATACTATACTTTGTGTTCCATTTAAGCAAAATAAGATTACGGAAAGATTAAAAAATCCGGCAAAAAGCCGGATTTTTTTTTATTTTTAGGGCAAATTAATTTATTTATGTGAATTAAGCCATGAAACAATAGCTGATTGCGAGTTGAAGCCAATTTTAGTATCAACCTGTTTGCCGTCTTTAAACAAAAACATGGTAGGAATACTAC
>JAJWCP010000033.1:6438-12662 GCA_021617435.1 Pseudomonadota bacterium | reverse complement strand
TTTTTTTCATGTTTCCTCCTTTATAAATTATCATAACTTATTTTATGCTATTTACAAGTGTTTAAATTTTTTGCTCAGCTATATAATCCAACCTTGATATTTAAATTAAAGCGCCTTAAATTCAAATATCGGGAGCAAAGGAGTAATTATGGATAATTTGCCGCAATTAAGAGATATACATTTACCGCCGGAAACAATGTTCTTTCCGTTAGGTTACGGTTGGATTGTGGTGCTTGCGGCGCTGATTTTGGCTTATGTTTTTTATCGCTTGGTCAAATTTTTATATCAAAAGAGCAAAAAACGTTATGCTTTAAGGCTCTTAAAACAGTTCTCCGCTGATAACTTAGATTCGGCGCGGCAAATTTCCGAGCTCTTGCGCCGTATTTGCCTTTATCGCTATAAAAAAGCCGCCGCTTATTATGGAACTGATTGGATTCTGTTTTTAAACAATCACTCCCGAAAACCTTTGCCCGATTCGGCGGCGCAATTGCTGCTTTATGCTCCTTATATGGCGCAAAATAAAAAATATCCGCCGGAAACCTACCGCGCTTTGCGAGAATTTACTAAAAACTGGATAGGAGAAAACTTATGATAACTTTCTTATATCCTGATTTTGCCTGGCTAACATTATTGCCGTTTATTGCAAGGCTGATTTTACCCGCGGTTAAAGGATTGTACGGCGAGGCTTTGTCGGTGCCGTTTGTAGCTGATTTTGCCGATATATCAGCGCAAAGCAAAGCTAAAAGTTACTCATTGGCGCGAGCCGGTTTAACCCGCGGTTTTTGGGCATGCTTTTTAATATACTCGTTGCTGGTGTTGGCGGCGATGCGTCCGGTGCAAATGGGCGAGCCTGTTCGCATAAGCAATGAGAGTCGTGACATTTTAATGGTTACTGATATTTCAACCTCTATGCTTGAAGAAGATTTTTCCACCCGAAACTTTCGTCTTAGCCGCTTAAATGCCGTAAAAGCGGTAGTTTCAGAATTTGTAAAAAAACGGCAAGATGATCGTATCGGTTTAATTTTATTCGGCACGCAAGCATATTTACAAGCGCCGTTGACTTATGATCGCCAATCGGTGCTTGAAATTTTAAATTCGGTTGATGCCGGTATGGCAGGCAATTCAACCGCTATCGGCGATGCGTTGGGGTTGGCACTTAAAAGCCTTAAAGATAAAGGTGGAGAGCTCAATCGTAAAGTTATAATTTTATTGACTGACGGCGAAAACAATGACGGAAGTTTAAGTGTGCCGGAAGCAACCGCCATGGCGGCGCAAGAAGGCGTCAAAATTTATACCATCGGAGTTGGCGGCAGTCGGCAGTCGTTGTTAAATTCATTTTTCGGGGTTGGCGGGTCTTCTCTTGATGAGCAAAGCTTAAAACAGCTTGCCGCTGAAACCGAAGGGCGGTATTTTCGGGCTGATGATTTAAAAGGCTTGGTTAATGTTTATAAAGCCATAGATTTACTTGAGCCGGAATCTTCTGACGAAAACTTTGTTTATCCGCGGCAAGAGTTGTATTATCTTCCGTTGCTGTTGGCAGTGTTGTTAGCATCTGTTATGATGTACGTTTATCAAAGAAAGGGCGCGTAAATGGCTGAATTTATCAATAATTTTCATTTTTTACGCCCATGGATGTTGTTTGGCCTTTTAATTCCGCTGTTTTTATATTTTACGGTGTTTAAAAACTATAAATATCTAAGCAGTTGGGAAAAAGTGTGCGACAAGCCTCTTCTTGATTTTTTGCTGATAAAAGGCAACAGTTCACGCCGCAGAATCAGCGCCTTTTTCATGTATACGGGTTTGATTTTTGCCATAATCGCCGCGGCTGGTCCAAGTTGGCAAAAAGAAACGATGCCGGCCTTAAATTATAATACTCCGCTGATGATAACGCTTAATTTATCCTCGGAAATGAAGCAAAATGACATAACTCCCAACCGATTGGCACGGGCTGAAATGGCAATTAAAGACATGTTGAGTCAGCCGCAAAATGCGGATACGGGGTTAATTGTTTATACTGACGAACCGTTTTTAATTTCGCCGCTTTCCGCCGATTCTGAACTTGTGGTTAATTTGCTGCCGGCGATTAATTTTGATATAATGCCGGTAAATGGTGATAGGGCGGACAGAGCCATAGATTTAGCGGTTGCAAAAATAAAAGCCGCTCAATACACTCAGGGTGATGTTGTTATTTTCAGCGCCGGCGGCGGTATTAATTTTAATAATGCTTTAGCGGCTGCCAAAAAAGCGGCGGCGCAAAACATTTATGTTAATGCCGTAAATATTGCCAAAGAAAACAGTCCTCAGCTTGAGCAAATTGTTAAAGTCGGCGGCGGTGTGTATGCAAATGTTGCTGATTTTAATCCGCAAGAGTTTTTGCATAAAATTGCGGCCAAACATCAACAACAATGGCAGGAAACCGAAAATAAAATCGGGCAATGGCAAGATTACGGCTATTATCTTTTAATTGTGCCGCTTATATGCTGTTTATATTTTTTCCGCCGCGGAATATTTGTTTTGCTGTTGCTGTGTATGGCAGTTCGTCCGGTGTGGGCGGGCTTTTGGTTTAATGACAATTACGAGGCTATGCAAAATTTCAAAAAAGGAAATTATGAACAAGCAGTCAAAGGCTTTCAAAATGAAAATTGGCGAGGAGCGGCATTTTATAAAGCTAGTGATTATGAGCATGCCGCTGAACTTTATGCCAAGCAAAACGATACTGAATCTGTATATAATTTAGGCAATGCGCTGGCTAAAAGCGGGCAAATAAATGAAGCAATTAAAAAATATGAGCAGGTTTTAGAGCAAAATTCTAATCATGAAGACGCTAAGTTTAATTTGGAATATTTAAAACAACAACAGCAAAATCAACAGCAGAATACTCAAAACGAGCAGCAGGAGCAAAACAAGCAACAGCAACAACAAAATTCCTCCGAGCAAAATCAGAATAATCAAGAAGATGAGCAAAACGAACAACAAAGCAATTCTTCTGATTCCGGTGCTGAACAAGAGGCAAATAGCGAGCAACAAAACACCTCGTCAGATGAAAAATTAAACAGTGAACAACAAAACACCGATGAAAATTCTTCCTCTCCACAAGAGCAAAATAACAATGCTAAAACCGAAAAAAGCGCCGAACAACAGCAGGTTCCTGCGGCTCCGGTAAAAGAAGGCGATAAAGATGATAAGTATGATGAGCAAATTCAGGCTCGCGAGCAAAGAATGCGAGATATTCCCGAAGATAAAGGCGGTTTGTTGCGGGCGTTTATTTATAAAGAATATAACAAAAACAGATATGGAGGCTGATATGAAAAAATATGTGTTTGTGGTACTGCTTGCATTATTCATAACGATTAAAAGCGCCGCCGCGGCAATTACGGCAGAAGTTTCCGGCGATACTCAGCCTTTAGGTCAGGCGTTTACATTAACGTTAACCGCCGATGAAAACGTTTCTTCCTCGCCTGATTTGAGCGTGCTTAATCAAAATTTTAAAGTTTATTCCACCTCTATATCCCGCCAAAATTATATCATAAATGGCAAAGCAAGCGCAACAACGGTTTGGCAAATCGGCTTAATTGCCTTAACTGCCGGAGAGCAGGAAATTCCGGCAATTAAAGTCGGCAATGAAAGTTCCTCACCGCTCAAAATTACCATAACTGACGGTTTTGTTGAAACTTCCACTCCCCAAAAAGCCCCCCTGCAACAAGAGGGGATGTATAAATTACAGGCGGAAGTAATTAACTCTGAAAAACCGTATTATGTGCAACAGCAAATTAATTATGAGGTTGTTTTAACTGATAACGGTAGCATAATCAGCGGCAATCCTCAATTTGCTGATACAAATTCAGACTGGATTATTGTAAGTTTAGGTAATCCGCAAATCAGCACGGTTAAAGCAAAAAACGGACAAATGGCGCGCGAAGTAACCTTTAAATATGCTATTTTCCCGCAAAAAAGCGGAAAATTACAGATACCGGCGGTTTGGTTTGATGGCTATGCGCAAGGTAAGGGAAATTCATTGAATACGTTGCTCAATCAGGATATTTTTAAATTAGCGATTAATACCCCATCCTTATTTGGGTTTGAAACGCCGGTCAGCCTTAAAGCCGATTCGCAAGAAATAAATATTTTGCCGGTTCCGGCTGATTATTCCGGAAAATGGTGGTTGCCGGCGCAAAAAGTTGAGCTTTCAGCTGATTGGATTGGTGAAAAACCGGAATTTAAATCAGGCGAACCGGTTAGCCGTTTGATTACCTTAAAAGCAAGCGGAGTAACTGAAAATCAGTTGCCGGAAATAAATTTTAAATCCGCGGAATGGATTAAACAATATCCTGAGCAGTCTTCACGGCAAGGTAAAATTGTTGCCGGTACGCCAGTTGCCGAACAGACGGTGGTTAACGTTTATGTGCCGGACAAATCCGGAAAACTGATTTTGCCTGAAATAGCGGTTGATTGGTACAATACCACCTCTGGGCGTATTGAAAAAGCAGTTATTCCTGCTGAAGAGATTACAGTTTCTTCTAATGGAACCAAAGCGCCGGTTGTTACAAACCCTGCTAAAGCTGAGGCACCTTTGCCTTCTGTGCCTGAACCTCAGCCGGTGCCTTTATATGTTTATATCGCGATTGCTTTTGTCGGTGGTTTAATATTGGGTTTTGTACTGTTTAAATGCCGGTTTACCAGTATTGTAAAACCGCAGTGCGAACCTCGCGCTTATCCTGATTTTTTAATTAAAAAAGCATATACGGCTGATTTCAGAGGTTTGCGCGATGGATTAATTTCATGGGCGACGGGCTTTTATCCTGAAAAACCGATAAACAATCTAAAAGATGTTGCTAATGCTGCCGCCGATTCTGAGTTTAGCTCCGTCATAGATGTTATTTTAGCCAAACTTTATAATCCCCATGATGAAAGTATGTGGAACCCTAAAGACTTTACCGCAGCTTTAAAACGGGTTATTAAGCAAAAAAAAAGGCAAAAATCAAAAAGTAACACTTTGCCACCACTTTATGAATAATTATTGCATTATAAAATTTTATGTGCTCTAATAAACTTAAATTATAAACAAAGGAAGCAAAGCAATGTTCTTTTTTAAAAAAGCGCTGTGGATTTTTGGAATTTTAACCTTAATTTATGCCGGAGGTTCCGGAACGCAAAGTAGCAGCCTGATTATGCAGGGCATGGGTTTCTTCGGATTAATCATTGCTTTGTTTGTTTTGTATGTGTTCGGGCGCATGATGTGGAAAGGCTTAGGTTGTTTCCCGTCATTTTTGCTTATTATGGCGGTGCTTGTTTTTATGATGTATGCGCTTGGCATGTTTAACAACGGATTGGGCGGTGTTTCGGATGCTGTTACCAAATTTATCGGCTATGAAAGCGATGCTGCGCCTGATTTATCAGCTGAAAATAATGAGCAAACCGTAGAAGATGAAGAAATAGAGATTACGCCGCGCCCGACAGAAGATATTAAGCCGGTTACTCCTGAAGATATGGCAAGTCCGCAGTTGTTCGGTTCTGAAGCTCCGAAAGTTCAAGAAAAACCTAAACCCGGCATTGCCGAAAAAATGATTTCATCAATAATGGGCTCTTCTGAAAAGCAACAGCCTAAACCGTTTAATCCGTCCAACTATCCGGTTGTATACGGTTCTGTAAGAGTAATCAGCGGCGACACCTTAGAAATGTATGGACATGTTTTTCAGCTTTTCGGAGTGGCTGCCCCGGCGGTTAATCAAACTTGTGCTAATAGGCAGGGCAGGGCTTATAACTGCGGGCGTGAAGCCGCTGCATGGCTTAAAAGTTGGATTGAAGACGCTGAGCTTGAATGTCATGTCATACAACAAGATACCAAAGGCAACATGATAGGCACTTGTTCGTACGGTCCTTATGATTTAGGCGCGGCGTTGGTAAACTCGGGTTGGGCAGTGGCTTATACCAAATATACCGATATTTACTACCCGTATGAAATTCAGGCGCAACAAAGTCGCCGCGGCTTATGGCAAGGAACATTTTACAAACCATGGGATTGGAAAAAACTGCAGCAGCGTAAACCCACAATCAAAGTAATTCGTCCTAAAACCCGTCATCAAGGAATTTTCGGATAAAATGACAGACACAACTTTTGTTTATAATTGTAAAACCGAAGCTGATACTGAAAATTTAGCCCGTTCTTTGGCTGAAGTTTCCCGTATTGGCGATGTTTGGGCGTTATTTGGCACTTTGGGTATGGG
>JAJWCP010000033.1:0-6428 GCA_021617435.1 Pseudomonadota bacterium | reverse complement strand
TATGGGTAAAAGCGTGTTTTCTCGCGCATTTGTTAAAAAATTAACTAATGCGGCGGAGGTTCCAAGTCCGACTTTTACTTTGGTGCAAACTTATTCAGCGCCTGAATTTGAAATTTATCATTATGATTTATATCGCCTAAAATCGCCGGAAGAAATTTGGGAGCTTAACATTGAAGAAGCGATTTACACCGGTGTTTGTTTAATTGAATGGCCGGAAAAAATGTGGAAATATCTTCCTAAAAATATTTTTAAGGTAAATATTACGCCGATGCCTGACAGTGGGCGAGAAATTGCCATAACGGTTAATTCAAAAGATAAAAGCGAGCGCTTGCAAGCTATAGAAAGGCGCGCCGATGAACAAATTAACAATAACTAACATACACGCAACTTGCGTAAGTATAAACAGCGCCGGAATTTTATTGCTCGGCAAGTCCGGCAGCGGTAAATCTGATTTAGCGCTCCGGCTGATAATGAATAAAGGTGCAATATTGGTTGCCGATGATCGTACCGATATTTTTCCTCAAGGGGGCAAAATATTTGCCGGTTCGCCTGAAAATATAATGGGGTTGCTTGAAGTCAGAGGTATCGGAATTGTAAAAATGCCGTTTACCCAAAATATTGAGGTGAAGTTAGTGGTGGAGTTGGCTGTAAATTTAAAAGATGTTGAACGCATGCCTGAACTGCAAGAATATGAAATATTAGGTTGTTCCATCCCGCTGATAAAACTTTACCCGTTTGAAGCATCTGCCGCCGACAAGGTTGTTATAAAGTTAAACGCGGTTGTTGATTTTTAGTGAAAAAAACTTAAAATAAAAGCAGTTGTTTAAGGATACGCTATGAAAAGAAATCAAGTAGAAAAATTTTTAAGAACGCTTGGAAAACCGTTGGTAAAATTTATTGTCGGTTTGGGCGAACTCTCGTTGTTTATCATAAAATCATTATATCATTGCTTTACGCCGCCTTTTTATCCCAAAAACTTTATGCGGCAGTTAATGGATATGGGTTTTTATTCATTGCCGGTGGTAGGGCTAACCACTATTTTTGCCGGTATGGTAATTGCTTTGCAGAGTTATTCCGGTTTTGCCCGTTTTGGAGCGGAAAGCGCGGTTGCCTCCGTGGTTTTAATTTCCGTAACCCGCGAATTGGCGCCGGTGCTGTCGGCGTTAATGGTTGCCGGACGCATCGGAGCGGCAATGGCGGCGGAAATCGGCACTATGCGGGTGACTGAACAAATTGACGCGTTGGTAACTCTTTCCACCAATCCATTTAAATATTTGGTTGCGCCGCGTTTATGGTCGGGAGTGATTGTATTGCCTATTTTGGTTTTAATCGGCGATGTTATCGGCATTTTCGGCGGTTATGTGGTCGGAGTTTACAAGCTCGGCTTTAATCCAGCCAACTACATTAATTCAACGTTACAAAATATGGAGGCGATAGATATTATTTCCGGTTTGGTTAAAGCCGGAGTTTTCGGCTTTATTGTCGCTTTAATGGGTTGTTATAACGGGTATCGCTCTAAAGGCGGAGCGCAGGGAGTTGGTCAGGCCACCACCAACGCTGTGGTTTCGGCCTCAATTTTAATTTTAATTTTCAACTATGTTTTAACCGAAGTGTTCTTCTCAAAATAAGAGGCATAAAATGGAAAAAGTTAAAATATCAATTCGTAATTTGCGAAAATCGTTCGGTAAAAAACAAGTTTTAACAGGGGTTGACTTAGATATTTGTGCCGGAGAATCTTTAGTTGTTATCGGCGGGTCCGGTACCGGTAAATCGGTTTTAATTAAATGTATTCAAGGGTTGTTAACGCCTGATACCGGTTCAATTAAAATTAACGGCACCGAGGTGGTTGGCGCCCGCGGCTCTGAGCAACGTAATTTTCATAGCAAGATGGGAATGCTTTTTCAGGGCGGCGCCTTGTTTGACAGCTTATCGGTATGGGAAAATGTTGCGTTTTCTTTGCTTGAAAATCAAAAAGTAAACCGTGAAAAAGCTAAAGTTGAGGCTATAAGAGTGCTGCGCCAAGTTGGTCTTGCTCCTGATGTGGCTGATTTATCACCCTCAGAACTTTCCGGCGGTATGCAAAAACGCGTCGGGTTGGCACGCGCCATTATTACCAATCCGGAAATTATATTTTTTGACGAGCCGACTACCGGCTTAGACCCGATTATGGCCGATGTAATCAATGATTTGATTGTGGAATCTGCCAAAGGATTGGGCGCAACAACTTTAACCATTACCCACGATATGGCGTCGGTGCGTAAAATTGCCGATCGTGTCGCCATGCTTTATAAAGGTAAAATTATTTGGCAGGGTACGGTTAAGGAAATGGATAAAACCGAAGACCCGTACGTTCAGCAGTTTATTAACGGTTGTTCGCAAGGTCCGATAAAAGTGGAAATATAGCCATGGCAAAAAAGAGCTCAACAGAATATGTTTGTCAGAATTGTGGCGCCGTTTACCCCAAATGGCAGGGAAAATGCGATGCCTGCGGAGAGTGGAATACCATTGAAGAAGAAAAAATTCAGGGCGGCGGTTTTTCAATTTTGCCGCAGCAGAAAAAAGGCGAAACGATAGAGTTTGTTCCGTTAAGCGGCTCTGCTCAAACTTTTAAACGCTTGGTAACCAACATTAAAGAAATTGACCGTGTAACCGGCGGAGGACTTGTTCCCGGTTCCGCTATTTTAGTCGGCGGTGACCCCGGAATCGGTAAATCAACCTTATTATTGCAGGTGTGTGCCGGGGTTGCCAATTTATCGCCGGAGTATGAGTGCTTTTATATCTCAGGCGAGGAAGCGATTGATCAGGTTCGTATCAGGGCGCAGCGTTTAGGGCTTGCGTCATCACCGGTAAGACTTGCCAGCACCACAGAGGTAAAAGACATTGTTGCAACTTTGGATAAAACTAATCCGTCAGTGGTGATTATTGATTCTATTCAAACCATGTATCTTGAAAACGTAGAAGCAACCCCGGGAAGCGTTGCGCAGGTGCGGGCTTGCGCTTATGAGCTGATTAAACTTGCCAAACGCAAAGGATTTGTACTGTTTTTAGTTGGGCATGTTACCAAGCAAGGCGCCATTGCCGGTCCGCGCGTTTTGGAACACATGGTTGATACGGTGCTCTATTTTGAAGGTGAGCGCGGACATCATTTCCGCATTTTGCGCGCGGTAAAAAATCGTTATGGTGCCACAGATGAAATCGGCGTTTTTGAAATGCAGGATAAGGGCTTGGTTGAGGTTGAAAACCCCTCAGCGCTGTTTTTGGCAGAACGTCAGGGTAACGTATCCGGCTCATGCGTTTTTGCCGGCATTGAAGGTTCGCGCCCGGTTTTAGTTGAAATTCAGGCCTTGGTGAGCCCGAGCGGTTATTCAAGCCCCAAAAGAGCGGTGGTCGGTTGGGATTCTAACCGCTTAGCCATGATTTTAGCGGTTTTAGAAGCCCGTTGCGGTATGAATTTCAGCGCTCAAGATGTTTATTTAAATATTGCCGGTGGCTTAAAAATATCTGAACCGGCGGCTGATTTAGCGGTGGCAATGGCGGTTATATCTTCATTAACCAATAAACCATTGCCCTCTGATATGGTAATCTTCGGCGAAATCGGATTATCCGGTGAAATCCGAGCCGTAAGTCAGCCCAATTTGCGCTTAAAAGAGGCTTGCAAGCTTGGTTTTAACAATGCTATTGTGCCGCCAAGCTACGGCAAAGAAAAGAAAAATACCGATATGTCTTGTTATGAAATCGGCAATGTTCATCGGCTTATAAATTGGTTTAATTAAGGATTTAATATGCAGCAGTTAAATAATTTAGACGTTGTAATTTTAATCATCACCGCCGTATCTGCGTTAATTGCGCTGTATCGCGGGTTGGTCAAAGAGGTGCTTTCCATTGTCGGCTGGATTTTAGCGGCAATAGTGGTTTTTTATCTGCTTCCGATATTAACTCCGGTTGCCAAATATTATATAGCCAGCTCCATGATGGCGGGTATTGTTACCGCTTTGCTGATTTTAATAATTTTTTACATTATATGGCTGTTGAGTACCGACAAAATGATAGGCAAAGTGCGCTCTAGCAAATTAAGCTCGCTTGATAGGGTTTTGGGGTTGCTTTTTGGCGTGCTCAGAGCTTGTCTGTTGGTTATTTTGTTTAATATCATTATTACTTGGATGTTGCCTGAGGAATCTAAGAGCGGAATGTTTAAGGAGTCGCGCTATTTTACTTTAGCCGGCAAGTTTGCTGAACCGCTTGAAAGTTTAATTCCTGAATCAACCAAAGACTTAATTCGTGATAAGAGTTCGGAAGTTGGTCTTGGTGAAAAAGATAAAAAGAAAGAAAAAGATGAAAAATCCGCCAAAGAACAAGAAGAATCGCAAAAAGAAATTGATGATTTGTTCCAAAAGCTTGCTCAGCCGCAAATTGAAAAAACGACCGATAAAACAAAAGAAAAGGCGGAAGATTTTAAAGGCTACAAAGAAAACGAGGCTGACACCTTAGATACTTTAATTGAAAACGTTGAAGATGCTGAATAAAAGAACACCCGCAATTTAAGCATTGCGGGTGCTTTGTGCTAAAAACGTTTTTTAATCAGTAAGATTTAATGTCTTAATACGTTCCACCAACAACGGCTCATTAAAATTAATCATGACCGGAGCAGTAACTACGTCATTGATTTTGTTTTTAATCGCCTCTTTGTTTAAGTTTTCAGAGTCTTCTTTTAAACTTAAAGCGTGTTTCCACTGAAACTTGGCTTCTGCTTTGCGTCCGACCTGCCAATACGCGTCGCCTAAATGGTCGCAAATAATGGCGTTGGCCGGTAAATATTCAGCGGCGCGTTCCAAAATTTTTACGCTGTCGTCATATTTGCCCATGCGGTACAGCGCCCAACCTAAGCTGTCCATAATATGGCCGTCTTCAGGGCTTTGGCGATACGCCTCAAAAATCATGAACAACGCCTCGTTAATATTTTTGTTATGCTCAAGCCAGCTGTATCCCAAGTAATTAAGCACAAACGGGTGGCGATGGCTGATTTTTAAGGCGGTTTGCAAAGCCTCTTCGGCGTTATTCCATTCGCCGTTTTGCTCATATGCCATACCTAGCGCGTAATAAACTGTCCAGTCATTTTCAGCCGATTGCGGTTTGTTTTTCAGCGCTTTTTTATAAAGCTCAATCGCTTTTTCTTGCTGTCCGGTAATGCGGTAAACTTCCGCCAAATTAAACAAAACCTGATAATTGTTAGGGTATTGTTTTTGCAAAGCCTGTAACTTGCTCAGAGCCTGTTCATGGAGTTGCCTATCCATATATATTCCGGCAATTTTCAGCTGCCCCATAAAATAAATCGGCGACTGCGGATTTATTTGCTCATATTTTTTAATAGCCTCGCCAAAACGCTGATTGCGTTCTAATAAATCAGCCATTGAAACCAACGCCACGTCATGTTGCGGGTTGAGATACAGCGCCAATGCGGTAAATACTTGCGAAATATCAGCCTGATACCCTCTGAATACCGTGCCGACATTAAAAATAGCTTCTGCTTCGCCTTTTTGCGGAGTATCCATGATTTTTGCAATGCTGTTTTTATCAGCCGATATTACCTGCTGATAAAGTGATTCCATCATTTTAGCCTGCGGATTTTTATCATAATATTTTTTTACAAGCGCAATGGCTTCGTCTTTTTTACCGGCGCGGATATAAAAATTACTGATAATTTGCATTGAGCGGTATGAGAGCTCTAAATTTTCGTCTTTCACTACGGTGGCAAACGCAACCTCTGCCGCCGGAATATCGTTAAAATAATCATTAATCATGCCGCTGTGCATATAATATAATGAGAGCAACGATTTATCTTTTTTTAGGGTGGTTAATTCTTTAAGAGCCTGCTCTTTATTTCCTTTCGCGGTATAAATCCAAGCAGAAAACAGCGGAATTATAGATTTTTTGTAAACTTTATCATGGATATTGTTTAAGGCGGCTAAAGCTTGCTCATAATTATTTTTTTGCAATTCGTCCGTCATAATTACAAAGTAAATAAAGTTGCTTTTATCGCCTTTTTTGAGCGATTCTTTGGCATACTGAGCAGCCTCGCCGATTCTGCCTTCCGAGGTGAGTAAAACATAAGTCTGTCCGATAATTTCAGGCTTGTCGGCTCCGAGCTGCACTGATTTTATGTAATAATCAGCCGCAACATTTAAATCTTGCCGCAAATGCGCTACCCGCGCCGCCAGATAAGCTCCATAAGCGGTTTTTAAATGCGGAACCGAATAAACCACAGGCTGTTCCGGAGCTTTTTTATTCATAAAAGCTCCTGAGCAAGAGTTAAAAACGCCCACGCTGATAACAAGGGCTGCGATATATCCAAAATTCATTATATGTAACATCTTTTTTTAATTTTTTGCAGTTTACACCGAAAACGCCGCTGCGTTCAATAAAAATTATAT
>JAJWCP010000032.1 GCA_021617435.1 Pseudomonadota bacterium | reverse complement strand
AAGCTAAATCAGCATGCCGTAGCTGTTAATATGTTAATAAATAACGTGCTCTCAATTAAAGACAAATTGCAACACACAGAGGAACTTACTCATTACGGCACACTTTTATACAAACTTAATTTATTACCTGATGGCATAGAATATATCCGCAATAATCTATTACAAGACAAGTGGTTTAAAGGTGATACTTGGATATATTACTATAATTTTCAAGCGCCAAGCGAGCCATTCGGCGGTATAGGGTTCCGCGTTCCTCCCACGGCGCAAGGCGCGGAAATATGCCGTAACATAGCAATTGCTGCTAAAGAGAATGCCGCTAATTTATGGCTGTTGGAAACGTCTAAAACCTATAATGACAATAATAGCGAGTACATCGGAAACATTTACGGAGATGCTTATTGCGGCGGAAATAAAGCTTGTTTGCGTGATTTAGACTTAAACAAAATCGGCAATCTTTGCAACGCCTGCAATGAAAGAGCCTGTCGGCTGTATGTTTTGTACAAATAATACCAAACAAGCCCTGAAAATTCAGGGCTTGTTTAATAAGAGGTCGTTAAATTACTTTAACAATCCGCCTAAGTTTTTAATGCTTTCCGCGGCTTGTTCGCCGGTATTTTTAAGGCTGTCGGCACCTTGTTTAAGGTTGCCGCCAACATTTTTAAGCTCATTTAAGGAAGCGTCTTTCAGCTCATTTAAATTTGCGGAGACAACGGTTTGTGAGGCGGTTTGCAAAATTTTGGTCAAAACAGTACTGATAGTTTCAGCAACGCTTGCCCCTTTCTTTTCTTGTCCGATGTTTTTCATCTGAATAGTCGGCAAAGCAACTTTAATCGGAGCTTTAGCAGAACCGGCGCCGACCACCGCCTCAATTTGACCATTGGTCACGGTTAAGGTTTTAATGATAACCTTTTTACCCTCACCTTTTTCTTTTTTAGCCGAAGCGGATTTTTTAGGTTCAGAGGTTGACTTGGCAGTTTTAGCTTTAACATTATCCAAAATTTCCGTAATATTGCTTTGAGTTAAGGTCTTCATTTCATAAGTAATTTCAGGGTTATCAATAGTGATAGATTCAATAATGATGGTATCATCGGTCAAAGATGAAATGTTGAGTTTGGCATTAAGTTCTTTTAAGTAAAACATATTTTTAGATTTATAGCCTTTAGGATTGCAGATTTTAACCCGTTTAACAGAGGCTGTTCCATTAGTGGGACTAATGCTTAAACCGCCTAATGTAACATTGGTACCGGTAATTTCGCTGCCGTATTTGTGGACAACTTTTTTAACAATACTTTCCATTGAGGGCATACAAAAATAAAGCGCAACAAATAATAAAACAAAAAAGGTTATAAACTTGTTACGGCGCTTCATATCCATAATTGAAGCCGCTTTTTTAAAGGATTTTCTATACCACGGTTCTGGCTTTTTAATACCTAATTTTGATTTAATTTTTTCCATAATTTTACGCATAGTCCACCTCATAACTTAAAATAACTAAGAAAAATTTAGCCGGTATTTTTGCAATATGCAACACAAACATGAAAGAAAAGAGCAAAAAATTGCATTAAGGAGCAAAAAAGATATTGCAAAAAAAAATTATGGGGTTATAGTGAAGCCGATTTATGGTTATGGGTGCATAGCTCAGTTGGCTAGAGCAACTGACTCTTAATCAGTGGGTCCAGGGTTCGAATCCCTGTGCGCCTACCATATTGAAGCCGTTGTATTTCCTGAATTTGCTTTGTTTTTCGTCTGGATTCCGGCGGCTTCACCCTTTTTGTTTTGTGTTGTTTCCAGAAAAACACTATTGAAACTACCCAGAAAATTTTACAAATACTTATAAATAACCCTAAATCTACCAGAAAAGAGCTTGCCGCGCTTGTCGGGCTGACAACTGATGGTGTTAAATGGAATTTAGAAAAATTGAAAAAAGATGGCAAAATCCGCCGTATCGGTCCTGATAAAGGCGGATATTGGGAAGTTTTAGTGTTACGGTCATTTATGATTTCATCTGATGTGATATCCTGCATTTGCACCTACTCTTTATTTTCATCACTATATTATGAAAGGCGGATAAAGCGAATATCTTTATGCTTTAAGTAATGAGATATGATAGTTGCCGGAACTAACCCACCTCGGGAGACTGCCGCTAAAACAAAACCATTCGGTGAACGCTCTTTAATTTTTTGCGCAACATGAGCCTTGATGATATTGCTCAAACTTGCAGCTTGCCGACAACACAAGAGCAGAGCGAAATGGCAATTTTGTGGCAGAATAAATAAATTTATTGACAAAAAGCACGTTTTATGTCATAAATAGCGACACTGACAAATAATTATGAACCCAAAAAACAACAAAATTATGAAACCATGGCAAAAAGAAGCTATCATCAGATTTTTCTCGGATGACAAGCAAGAAAAGTTGTTGCGCATCATGGACGGACTTAAAAAAGTTACTGCCGCCCATGAAAAGAACCAAGGTCCCGCGCCGGTTGAAAGTTTTTATGATGAACGTTTCAAGGAAGTGTTCCCTAAAGACCGGAAAACCATGATTAAGCTCTGGAACGAAATGCGGATACATGAAAGAATCGGTTTTGTGAACGCTGCCACCGCGGTAACCCTCTTGTATAAACAAGCATGGGACAAATACCCGAGTTTTATCCACCCGGACATCTCACGTATTGTGCATTCAATACTGCGCACATACAAGTAAGATATGACTTAAAACAAAAGGCGCCAAAACGGTGCCTTTTGTTTTAAGTTTGCAATATGGTTTACACATTGCCGAACGGATTAACGTCTTTTTCACGCGCTTCTTGGGTTTTGCGTAAATCAAACAAATTCAACACTGCCGAAGCAATATAAACTGATGAATATGTTCCGATAATTACGCCCCATAAAATGGTAAACGAAAAACTGCGCAAAGCTTCACCACCGAACACAAATAATGCCGCCGAGGCAAAAATGGTGGTTAAGCCGGTTAAAATAGTGCGTGACAAAATGTCATTAACGCTCTTATTTAACAAGTCATACTGCGACATTTTTTTGTATTTACGCAAGTTTTCACGAATACGGTCATACGTAACAACTTTGTCATTTACCGAATAACCGGCAAGAGTTAAAACCGCGGCAACCGTAGTTAAGCTGATGTCAAAATCAAATAATGAGAGCAAGCCCACCGTGATTAAAACATCGTGGAACAAACCGACCAACGCGCCAAAGGCGAACTGCCACTCAAAGCGGAACCAGATATAAGCGCAAATAGCTAAAATGGCAATTAAAGAAGCAACCACGCCGGCGCGTTTTAATTCATCGCCGACTTGCGGACCAACCGATTCAACGCGGCGATAATCATAACCGCTGCCTAAAGCCTCTTTAATTTTAACAATAGCAATACGCTGAGCTTCTTCGCTGTTATCATCGGTTTGGGTGCGAATTTGCATTTCATCGCCGTTTTCACCGATGGTTTGTAAAGTAAGCTCATCAAGACCAATTCCGGATAATTGTTTGCGAACCTCATTCGGGTCAATTTTATGGTCGCTCTTAACTTCCATTAAAATACCGCCGGAAAAGTCAATACCATAGTTAAAGCCCTTAAATATCATAAAGTAGCATGAAAGCAAAATCATAATGATTGACGCAGCATACGCAATTTTACGCGCTTTCATAAAGTCAATATTGGTATCTTTGGTTACCCAATTAAATATTTTCATCTTATATTCCTCTGCAATTAAATTGGTAATCTGGTCGGTTTATAGCGGGAAATCCAGTAAGCGATAATCAAACGGCTTACGGTCACCGATGTAAACATTGAAGTAATAATACCGATGGTTAAAGTAACGGCAAAGCCGCGTACCGGACCGGTACCAAACCAGAACAATACAAAACCCGCAACCAAAGTGGTTAAGTTAGAATCCAAAATGGTGTTCCAAGCTTCAGTAAAGCCTGCCTCCGCGGCATCTTTGGTTGAACGACCGTTTTTGACTTCTTCGCGCATGCGTTCAAAAATAAGCACGTTAGCATCAACCGCCATACCGATGGTTAAGATAATACCGGCAATACCCGGGAGCGTTAATGTTGTGCCGATAAAGCTCATAGCGCCAAGCATTAAGAACAGGTTCATAAATACGGCAACGGTTGTAAACAAACCAAACAAGCCGTAAGCCGCAATCATAAATACAACCACAGCAATTAAACCGATAACGGAAGCAAACACGCCGGCCTGAATAGAATCAGCGCCAAGACCTGCGCCAACCGTACGTTCTTCTAAAACTTCAAGAGGTGCCGGCAAAGCGCCCGAGCGCAATAACATTGCCAACTCATTAGCAGCTTCAGAAGTAAAGTTACCGGTGATAACACCGCTACCGCCGACAATAGCCGACTGAATTACCGGAGCGGAAATAACTTCATTATCAAGCACAATCGCAAGCTGACGACCGATGTTGTTTTTGGTAACCTCGCCGAATTTGCGACCGCCGACGTTATCAAATTTAAAGCTTACAACCGCGCCGCCGTCTTGGAAGCTGACTTGCGAGTCAACCAAGTTTTCACCGCCGACAACCGATTTACGCGAAATTACGTATTCGCCGCCGTCCATACCGCTAACAACGCGGGAAGCGCTGTTTAACTTACCCCTTCTGGCATCAGCGGCATTAGTGCGGTCATCAACCAAGTGGAATGACATTTTGGCGGTTTTACCCAAAAGCTGTTTAACTTCTTCAGGATTCTGCACGCCGGGAAGCTGAACCACGATACGGTCAATACCCTGACTTTGAATAACCGGCTCTTTAGTGCCCAACTCGTCAATACGGCGACGGACAATTTCAATAGACTGGTCAAGAACTCTGGCGCGCAGTTGTGCCAAAGCCTGATCGGTATATTTAATTTCAATGGTGCCGGATTCATTTACCGCAACGTTTAAGCCGTCTTCAAGTTTGCGGAAATATCCCATAGCCTGATTGCGGGCGTTTAAGTTATCAATTTTAACTTTAACGCTGCTGCTGTCGGCAGATAAATTTTGGTAACGAATGCGGTGTTCACGCAAGGTTTGACGAACGGAATCTTCCAATGTTGACATTCTGTCTTTCATTACAGTGTCAAAGTCAACCTGCAACAACAAATTTGAGCCACCCTGCAAATCAAGCCCCAGGCTTACCGGCTGCCACCAACCGGGTAATTTAACGCTTTTAGGCATAATATTCGGGATAGCAAAGAATATGCCGACCAAACAAATGGTCAGAATAATCATTACTCTGAATTTTGATAATTTATACATTTTATTTTACCCTGTCTATTTAGTTTTTTGTTTTTTTGCTTTACGTTTAATAGAAGATTTTACGCTGTAACGCAAATTTTCCGCCGCATCGGTAACAACTTCGCGCACGGTGTAACGATGCAAAGTTACTTCAACACCGGGGGCAATTTCAGCCAGCAAATTATCGTCATTACAAGCCTTAACCGTTGCGTACAAACCGCCGCCGGTTAAAATTTTATCGCCGACCTTAATGGCTTTTAATTCAGCCTCGTGTTTTTTCATCCTTTTTTGCTGCGGACGAATCAAAAGTAAATAGAACACCAGCACAATCGCAAGCATCTGAATGATTGTTCCGGTGAGTGAAGCCCCGGACGCGCCTGACGCTGCGGCTTGTGCCCATGCGTTGCTAATCAACATCGTTTTCTCCTTCAAAAATTTAATACTGCCGTGAATATACACCAAATTTTTGCCGATACAAATTAAATTGCACAGTCTTTAACAATTTTTTACGATTCTTTGAATGTTTATCCGCAATTAAGGCAAATATTTGCGCGGATTCACCGCTTTTTTACCGGCGCGAACCTCAAAATGAAGCTGCGGGCTGTTGACGCCGCCGGTGCTGCCGACCGTGGCGATTTTTTCGCCCTTAATAACTTTTTGCCCTTTGCGTACCAAAAGCTTGTCATTATGAGCATATGCGGTTATCCAGCCGTCGGGGTGCTTAATTAAAATTAAGTTGCCGAAACCTTTAAGCTCGTTGCCGGCATAAGCAACCGTGCCTTTATCGGCAGCTTTTACGGCAGCACCCCTTGCGGCTTTAATATTAATTCCGTCATTTTTGCGCCCTTTACCGATTACGCCGAAACCGGAAATTACCGTGCCCTTGACCGGCCACATAAATTTGGCGGTGCGGTTCTTGGGCGGGGTATAGGTTGAGGTTTGCGCGGCGCGCTTGGTTGTCGTTGAGGCTTTTGACGTTGTTGAACTTTTCGTGCTTGCCTGCTTGTATGAAGAACCGGAAACAGAGCCGGAAAGCGCCAATTTTTGCCCAACATATAAGGTATACGGAGCCTCTAAATTGTTTTTACGAGTCAATGACGCCACATCAACATTATGTTCGCGGGCAATGCTGTAAAGAGTATCGCCTTTTTTAACAATATGGTATTGAGCCGCCGGCAAGCGTAAATTTTGTCCGACATTTAAATTATACGGCGGACGCAAACTGTTAGCCTCAATTAAATCTTTAAGCGGAACATTATAACGACGCGAAATGCTGTAAAGCGTATCACCTTTGCGCACACTGACAGTTGACGGAGTTTCGCCAAACCAAACCCCGCTGTTAAACATTCTGATGCCGCCGTCGGAAAAATAACATCCGCTAAGCATCAGACACAGTGCCGCTATCTTTAAAATTCTCCCAAACATAAAGTTCCTTTTCTTGAATTGTAAGTATTGCACCAAATAGCTAAATATTAGTTAAAAACCCTTGATTTTTGTATTGCAATTGCTTATGCTGAAAAACCTTGAAGGATTAAAATAAATGGCAGAAAAACCTGAAATAATTGATGAAAGCGGCGATAAATATAAATACGGTTTTGTAACCGATATTAACTCTGAAACCGCACCTAAAGGATTAAACGAAGAGATTATTCGTTTGATTTCAAATAAAAAAGGCGAGCCGGCATGGTTGCTCAACCGCCGTCTGCAAGCTTTTGAGTTTTGGAAAACCATGAAAGAGCCGACATGGGCAAAGCTTGAATATGACCAAATCAATTATCAGGATTTGCACTATTATTCGGCTCCGGAACAAAAGGTTTCGCCCCAAAGCCTTGATGAAGTTGACCCTAAATTGCTTGAAACCTATAACAAACTCGGGATTCCGCTTAAAGAGCAAGAAGCGTTAGCCGGCGTGGTTGCGGTTGACGCCGTGTTTGACAGTGTTTCGGTTGCCACCACTTATAGCGCCAAGCTTGCCGAACAAGGAATTATCTTCTGTTCCATATCGGAAGCGGTTAAAAATCACCCCGATTTAGTGCAAAAATATTTAGGCTCGGTGGTGCCGTTTACCGACAACTTTTTTGCCTGCCTTAATTCCGCCGTGTTTACCGATGGCTCATTTGTGTATATTCCCAAAGGTGTAAAATGCCCGATGGAACTTTCAACTTATTTTCGCATAAACGCCAAAAACACCGGACAATTTGAACGCACTTTAATTATTGCCGACGAAGGCAGTTATGTTTCATATTTAGAGGGCTGTACGGCTCCGCAACGCGATGAAAATCAGCTTCATGCCGCGATTGTTGAAATTGTGGTGTTAAAAGACGCCGAAGTTAAATATTCCACCGTACAAAACTGGTACCCCGGCGATAAAGACGGCAAAGGCGGCGTTTATAACTTTGTAACCAAGCGCGCGGCGTGCCGCGGCGATAATGCCAAAATTTCATGGACGCAGGTTGAAACCGGTTCCGCGGTTACATGGAAATACCCTTCGTGTATTTTGCAAGGCAACAACTCAGTCGGCGAGTTTTATTCGGTGGCAATTACCAACAACCGCCAACAAGCCGATACCGGCACCAAAATGATTCACATCGGCAAAAACACCTCGTCGCGGATTATATCTAAGGGCATTTCCGCCGGATATTCAAACCAAACTTATCGCGGATTGGTAAAAGTGGCGCCGCAAGCCGACAACGCCCGCAATTATTCGCAATGCGACAGTTTGCTGATAGGCTCGCTTTGCGGCTCGCACACCGTGCCCTATATTGAAAATCGCAGCCAAACTGCCGTGCTTGAGCATGAAGCCACCACCTCAAGAATCAGCGATGAACAGCTTTTTTACTGCCGTCAACGCGGAATTTCCGAAGAAGAAGCCGTCAGCCTGATTGTGAGCGGGTTCTGCAAAGAAGTTATGCAGCATCTGCCGATGGAATTTGCTATTGAAGCGGCAAAATTAATTAACATCAGCTTAGAAGGGAGCGTAGGATAATGGATATTTATCACAGAGCATTAAAAACTTGGGGAAAAAACCCTCAAATGTTGCAGGTTATTGAAGAAATGAGCGAGCTTATTAAAGAGATTCTGAAAAATGTCAACCGCGGCAAAGACAATATCAGTGAAATAATTGAAGAAACCGCCGATGTTGAAATTATGTTAGAACAATTAAAATGCTGCTATAACATAAAGCAAGAAGTTGAAGATTATAAAAAACAAAAACTTTTAAAAATAGCAAAGCGGCTTGATGAATGGGAGAATGAGCACCATGACTAAAACTCCGGTACTTGAAATTGAAGATTTGTGCGCCAAAGTCAGCGATAAAGAAATTATCAAAAACTTCAGTTTAACCGTAAACGAGGGTGAAGTTCACGCCATCATGGGGCCGAACGGCGCCGGAAAGTCAACTTTATCTTATGTTTTGTGCGGCAAACCGGGGTATGAAATAACTTCCGGCAGCGTTAAATTTAAAGGCAAAGATTTAACCGCCATGAGCGTGGAAGAACGCGCCCGCGAAGGATTGTTTTTAATTATGCAGTATCCGGTTGAAATTCCGGGAGTACAGGTTTCGGCATTTTTGAAGTATGCGGTCAATGCCGTGCGCAAGCATCGCAACGAACCGGAGCTTGACACCATGGAATTTATTAAAATTATGCGCGCAGAAGGTAAAAAACTCGGCATAGATAACGATATGTTAAAGCGCGCCGTTAATGTCGGATTTTCCGGCGGCGAAAAAAAACGTATGGAAACTTTGCAAATGGCTATGCTCAAGCCCGCAATGGCAATTTTGGACGAAGCGGATTCCGGCTTGGATATTGACGCCTTAAAAGTAGTTGCCGACGGCATTAACTCATTGCGTGACGGGAAGCGCGCCATGTTGATTATTACACACTATCAGCGTCTGCTTAATTATATTGTGCCTGATTTTGTGCACGTGTTTGCCGACGGACATATTGTTAAATCAGGCAATAAAGACTTAGCCTTAGAACTGGAAGAAAACGGTTATGCCGAATTTATAAGGAACAAAGCCTAAATGAAAAACCTAAAGCAAAATATTTGCGACAAACTGTTGCAAAACGTACGCTTACAAGGAGCAGAAATTGCCAAACTTGAAATTTTGCGCGAGCAAGGGCGTGCAGCCTTTGCCGAAATCGGTCTGCCCTCACCTAAAACCGAAGCGTGGAAATATACCCGCGTGCGCGAAGTTGCCGACGCTGACTTTGTTATAGAACCGACCACTGCAGAGCATTGCTGTTGCGGCAATCATAATTGCGGCTGCGAGCATGAACATAATCATTGCTCGTGCGGACACACGGTTTTGCCTTTTGACACATACGAAATTCATTTTTGCAACGGCAAGCTCAAAGAAGACAGTTTTCATCTTCCGGATGGCGTTGAAGTTATGAGCCTGCTTGACGCTGCCGCTGACGGCGAACTGTTTGCGCACTTAAATAAAAGTTTTGAGATGAGCAATTTCCCCTTTGCCGCCTTAAACACCGCTTATATAGAGCAAGGCGTTTTGTTGCGGGTTACGCGCGAGTTTTGCCCCGATAAGCCGATTGCGCTTATTAACCACACCCATGCCGAAAACAAAATTTTTGCCAATATGCGTAATGTGATTTTGCTTGAAAACGGCGCTAAAGCAACCGTAGTTGAATATTATCATTATTCGGGCGCGGAAAAATCAGCCTATTTTAACAACATTGTAAATGAAATTTTTATCGGGCGCAATGCGTTGCTTAACCATTACAAAGTTCAAGCAGAGGCCTTTAAGGCCGTGCACATAACCCTTAATGCGGTTGCGGTTAAAGCCGGCGGCAAATATGAAAGCTTTTGCCTGCAAACCGGAGCTGATTTGGCGCGACATGAAACACACGTCGTATTAAAAGAAGAGCAAGCAGAGACGGAAGTTAACGCCGTTTACAAAATGAACGGCTGGGCAACTCTTGACACCACTACCGATATTGAGCACCTTGCCTCTTACACCCACTCCAATCAATTGGTTAAAGGTATTGCCGGCGGGCAAGCAAAAGGAGTCTTTCAGGGTAAAATTCATATTGCGCCTATGGCGGAAAAAACCGAAGGATACCAGTTGCACCGCGCGTTGCTATTGAGCGATACAGCGGAAATTGACGTTAAGCCGGAGCTTGAAATTTTTGCCGATGACATTAAATGCTCGCATGGCGCCGCTTGCGGAGAGCTTGACAAAGAGCAAATGTTTTATTTGCAGTCTCGCGGAATTGCGGAAGATGACGCCCGCGCTATTTTGATTCAGGCTTTTGCCGATGAAGGCATAAATAAAATAAAAGATGAAAAAATCCGCGAGTGGATACGCTCATTGCTTTAATTCAAAATACAACTTATACACAGCGAGGACTCGTAAATATTGCAAAAAAAAAACGCGAGCTAAAATCTTTTCAAACTTAACTTTTTGAGAGGGTTTTTGATGATGAAATCACATTTCAGCCGCTTTTCACACATCACATCGTCATATTCGGGCTTGACCCGAATATCCAGGTCAAATAAATTTGCTAATTGTTTGGACCTGGACACTCCGATCAAGTCGGAGTGTGACACTGTAGGAACGAACGCCGCTACCTGCCACGGTCGTAGCATGGTGGAAATGCTCGGCGTTTTAGCAATAATCGGGGTCTTATCAGTCGGCGCTATTGCCGGTTACTCTAAAGCGATGTTCAAGTATAGATTAAACAAACATGCGGAAAGCTTTAGTATGTTTTTAAATGAGGCAATAAAACTTTTACCTGATTTACAACGTCATTATGGTAAAAACATTACTACAAATAACGGCTTAACGCTCTTTTTTGATAAAGCAAATTTGCTTCCGGACGGCATGAAGTTTAAGAACAATGTCATTACGGATATATTTAACAATCAAATGACTATTTCATACGCAAATTCGCAACGCAATGATGGCTCCAGTGCGACTGAATATTACATACATATAAGAATGAATCGTTCAGGCGGCAAACTTAGCGAACAAGACAAAGAAATTTGCCGCAACATTGTTATTGCCACGAAAGAAAATTATGAAAATTTATGGCAAATTGAAATGCGCTCAGGGCGTGATTCATCATATACCTCCAAAGCTTTACGTGGTGCCTTATCCCCATATCAAACCAACCCGTTAAGCAAAGCGAGCATAACCCAAATTGATGATATGTGCGACTCGTGCAATTCCGAAACTTATTGCAGTATGTACATCTTTATAAATTCAATAAACAATCCATAAATCTGATATTTAAAGCAAAAGAAAGGGTTGCCCAAAAGCAACCCTTTCTTTATTTTCCTTGAGCCTTAGGACTGAAACAACTCTCTCCAGTCCATATACTTTACATCAACGCCTTCAACAACGATGCCAAGCGAAGCAAGCGCCGCTGTCATACGCTCTCTGCCACAATCCATTATTTCGTGGTAGAGGTAGGCCTTGGTGTCATCATCAGAAGCCGCGAACATCTGCTTGGCGCGCTCCATAGACTTTTTGAAAGCGAGGAGCTTTTCTTCATCTTCGTACCCCATTCGGAGCACGTTAATAAAGCTAATATCCAACCGACGCGCCGTACGACCGCATTTTTGGGCATACTTTTTGTTATCGGCAGCCTTTTCTGCGGCTTTTTGAGCCAGAAACTCGCGATACTCCGCAGCAGCCTTGCCAATAAAGTCCGCAACCGGCGAATCTTCCGACAAATAGTTGATGTCAGCGTCATGAAACACTATCGCGTTGCCATTAATCGTTGCCTCTGTACGGATTTCAAGCTCATTCTGCACCATTTGTTCCAGAGTATGAACGAATTTGCCATCATCATACTCCATAACCTTGGCACCGTTTTCCTCGCTGACAACTTTGTATTTTTCAGCATCAGCAAGCAAGCTGTGCTTGTAGCGGATATAGTCTCTTTCATATATTTCAGACAAATCCGAACCCTGCGACAACTCGTTTCCCCAATAGCGATAATGCCAAAAGGTAACATTTCCGGTACTGCTGGTGAGCTTGAAAAAGGCTTCATTTTTAACATCGTACGGGTTGAAGCCAAAGTAGTAGTCGGAAAATTTCACGACTAAGCTCTGAGCTTTGAGGCTCATAAAGAAATTTTTTGCCATTTATTATATGGTTTTTAAGGGTTAAACGATAAAAAATATTATTTGAAACACCTAAAACCATAACTGAAGTAAAAGCTTCATGAGATTACGGCAAATTTCAAATAATATAAAAATAACTTTTGATGTCATGGAGTATAGCACAAATTTATACCCGTTGACAAGATATTTTATTATACAACTTATACACAAGCCGGACTCGTAAATATTGCAAAAAAAAAACGCGAGCTAAAATCTTCTCAAATGCAACAATTTGAGGAGATTTTTATTATGAAATCACATCTTACCCGTTTTTTACACTACACTCTGTCATATTCGGGCTTGACCCGAATATCCAGGTCAAATAAATTTGCTAATTGTTTG
>JAJWCP010000031.1 GCA_021617435.1 Pseudomonadota bacterium | reverse complement strand
GGACCCGCATACTTATGCTGCCGACAAAAAGTAATATGCAGATATCGATGGTCTTAAATGACTAAAAATGCACAGAATGATTTTTTAAATGATATAAAAGAAAACAAAATTGCTGTTACCGTGTTTTTAATCAACGGTGTAAAGTTGCAGGGCGTTATTACATGGTTTGATGACAGTTCTTTGCTTTTGCGCCGCGATGGTCATACTCAGCTTGTTTATAAACACGCAGTTTCCACCATTATGCCGGTGCAAGCCGTTGATGTTGTAGAAGAATAAAACTTGCCTGAATTTAATCAAAACGTTAAAACCAACGTATGTGTGGTTTGTCCGTTTGTTTTAAGCCGGAAAAAGCTCATGTCTGCCGAAAGCCGTTTGGCTGAAGCAATCGGGCTTTCTCTGGCTATTAATTTAAATGTTGTATTTACCGAATCGCCCAAAATCCGCGAAATAAAGCCCGCAACTTTTTTTAGCCGAACTTTTATTGAAAACATCAAGCAAAAAGCTGAAATTAATGATATTTGGTTGATGATTGTTGATGCCGCGCTCACTCCGATTCAGCAGCGCAACCTTGAAAAGGAGCTTAATGTTAAAGTAATTGACCGCACTGCGCTGATACTTGAAATTTTCGGCGAACGTGCGCAGACCAATGAAGGTAAATTGCAAGTTGCTCTTGCGCATTTAACCTATCAGCGCTCGCGTTTGGTCAGAAGTTGGACCCACCTTGAGCGCCAACGTGGCGGCGCCGGTTTTTTGGGCGGTCCCGGTGAAAAACAAATAGAGCTTGACAGGCGTATTATTGATGAAAAAATCATCAAAATTAAAAAAGAGCTTGAAAAAGTTAAAAACACGCGCGAACTGCAGCGCGGTAATCGCCGCAAAGTCCCGTATCCGATTGTGGCGTTGGTTGGTTATACCAATGCCGGCAAATCATCGCTGTTTAATCGGTTATCCGGCAGTAATGTGCTCTCTGAAAATATGCTGTTTGCCACGCTTGACCCTACATTGCGCAAAGTTGCTCTTCAATCGGGGCGTGAAGTGATTGTTTCCGATACGGTCGGTTTTATTTCCGATCTTCCGCATGAACTAGTGATGGCGTTTCGCTCCACGTTGGAAGAAGTTTTAGAAGCCGATATTGTGGTGCATGTGCGCGATATATCAAACGCCGATACCGACCTGCAGCGCGCCGATGTGCTTGAAGTTTTGCACAATTTGGGCTTAAAACAGATAGAAAGCGCCGAAAATTATATTGAAGTTTTAAATAAAACCGACCTCTTGACTGAAGGTGAAAAAGATATTTTAACCCATAAACTGAATAATCAATACAAAGCACTTTTGGCGGTTTCGGCAACAACGGGGCAGGGATGTGAAGCTTTGTTAAAACTTATTGATGATAAACTCGCCGCGCATAATAAAACTTATCAAGTCGCGGTCGCCGCAGATAACGGCAAACTGCAATCATGGCTTTACGCCAATGCGGAAGTGTTAAGTACGGATCAAACAGAAGATAAAATCGTGTTTTCGCTTAAAATCGGCGCGACCGAGGCTGCAAAATTATCTAAAATTTTCGGAATTAAGCTTTTGGCGTAATCATCTTGTGCAAAAATCATCTTATAAATTCAAGAGCGGGTTGCAAGTTTGTTTTAAATGCTTTACACTTGGCACATATTTGTAAATAGGGTGTAAGATGTTGGTCTTAAAAAAAATATTTATAACTTTACTGATTCTGGCAATGGCTTTTGCGGCTGAAGCAAAAACTGCCGAATATGAGCCGACCAAAGAATGGCGGATGTTTTTAACTGAACTTAAAGCCGATATGATAAAGCGCGGCATCAGCCCTAAAACGATTGATAGAGCCTATGGTGACAACAGCTATTATCACCAAGCTCCGGAAGTGGTGAGCAAAGATAAAACACAGGCGGAGTTTGTTTTAACATCCAAAGATTATATCAATCGTCTGGTTAATCCGCACCGAATTGAAAAAGCCCGCAGTTATTATCGCAAATTGCAAAAAGATTATCCGACTCTTGAACAAGAATACGGCGTTCCGCTTAATTATCTGACTGCTTTTTGGGCGGTTGAAACCAACTTTGGCGAAAATAAAGGCAAGTATCACTTAATTGACGGTTTAACTAATTTAAGTTATAATAATCGCCGAGCTGATTTTTTCAAAAATGAGTTGTTTAATGTATTGAAAATTATGGAAAAACATGATTTGCAAAATGACAAAATGTTAGGCTCGTGGGCAGGAGCTATGGGGCATTTTCAGTTCATGCCCTCAACTTATAACGCCTATGCGATAGACTATGATGGCGACGGTGTTGTTGATATTTGGGATTCGTTTGATGACGCAGTCGGCTCAGCTGCCAATTATTTAAGTAAACTGGGGTGGAAAGCTGATGAGCCGTGGGGTGACAAAGTGCGCCTGCCATGGAATTTCAATTACCTTGAAACCGGCTATAAACATATAAAGACGGTTAAAGAATGGTCTGATTTGGGCGTAAAAACTGCGGAGGGTAAAAAATTGCCATGGAAGCAGGATTTAAAAGGCGCCTTGATTATTCCGGATGGTCGCAAAGGTAATGCTTATATGGTGTTTGGTAATTTCAAGCGTATTTTGATATGGAATCGCTCAGAAAATTATGCCTTGGCTATCGGGATTTTGGCAGATTACATTGATAATGAATTGCCGCACCGCGCCATTAACAATAATCAACAATATAAACTCACCGATAAAGAGGTTAAAGAGGTTCAGGTTTTTGCCAACAAACTGTTGCGCACCAAACTTAAAGAAGACGGAATTTTAGGACCTAAAACCAAACAAGCCGTAAAAAAATTACAGGCAAAGGCCGGAATGCACCGGGATGGTTATCCTGATTGGCAATTACTTAACAAAATCCGTCATTATAATTCTAAAACCGGCTTTATTGTTCCGGTGCAACCGCCTAAAAATTTAAAGGCAAAAAATTCACAGGCTGAAAATGGTACTGGACGTAAAGCTAAAAGCAAGTTAAATTAAGCCGATATGATTATTAAAAGCGAGAACAAACAATAAGATGTACCTAAAAAAAATAAAAATTTGCGTAAGCTTGATGTTAATAACCGTGTTGGCAGCATGTTCCTCAACCGGAACACCTGAGTTGAGCGGACTTTCGCCGCAGGCGCAAGCCATAACCATTAAACAATACGGCGGAATGTATAAGGTTGGCAATCCGTATAAAATTATGGGTAAATGGTATTATCCGGCTGAAGATTATGATTATTCCGAGGTTGGTATGGCCAGTTGGTACGGCGAGGATTTTCACGCCAAAAAAACCGCCAACGGCGAGCGTTATGATATGAATACCTTAACTGCCGCCCATCGCACCTTGCCATTGCCGTCCATTGTAAAAGTTACCAACCTTGAAAACGGGCGCTCGCTTGTGCTACGCGTTAATGACCGCGGTCCTTATGCTAAAGAACGTATTATTGATATTTCTAAACGCGGCGCGCAGCTTTTGGGCTACCAGACCAAAGGAATTACCAAAGTGCGAGTTGAGATTATGGCTAAAGAAAGCAAAGCGCTTAAAGCGGCGCTGTTAGGTCAAAAAGTTCCTGAAAATGTAACTATTCCGGTAATGAAAGTTCCGGCGGTAAACACTAGCGAAGTCAGTTATTATATCCAAGCCGGTTCGTTTACACAACAAGAATATGCTGACAATTTGTCGGCTAAATTATCACAATTCGGCAAAAGCAGCGTAAGCAACGCTTTTGTCGGCAATACAATGTTTTATCGCGTGCGTATTGGTCCTTTCTCACATGAGGAAGAGGCGGTTGTTACGCTTAACAAAATCAGAAATTATGGCGTTTATGATGCCAAAATCATAAAAGAATAAGGAGAAATAGAGATGAATTGTAAAAAAATGTTATTTACGGCATTGCTGTTAAGCAGTATTTCAGGACAGGCTTTTGCCTTTGAAACCGCCGCGCGCAATGCAATTTTAATTGATTATGACACCGGAGCGTATATTTATACCAAAGACCACGATGTTAAAGTTGCTCCGGCTTCCATGAGCAAACTGATGACTTTGTACATAATTTTTGATAAGTTAAGAAACGGCTCTCTCTCATTGGAAGATACATTTACCGTCAGTGAAAACGCATGGCGTAAAGGCGGCGCAGCAAGCGGCGGTTCAACTATGTTTTTAAAAATCGGCGAAAATGTTACTGTTGAAGACTTGTTGCAGGGAATTATCGTGCAGTCAGGCAATGACGCATGCATTGTCGCGGCTGAAAATATTGCCGGCACGGAGGAAGATTTTGCGGTTTTGATGAATGAAACGGCTGAAAAAATCGGGCTTAAAAACAGTACCTTTGCCAACGCGACCGGATTGCCTCATCCTGATCAAAAAATGTCGGTTGAAGATTTAGCTTTGCTCGCGCGCAAAATCATTAAAGAATTTCCGCAATTTTATCATATCTTTTCGGAAAAAGAATTTAAGCATAACAACATCAAACAGGGCAACCGCAATCCGCTACTTTATACCATGTCAGGCGCTGATGGCTTAAAAACCGGGCATACTGATGAAGCCGGTTTTTGCTTAACCGCATCTGTTGCCAAAGGTGGACGCCGTTTAATTGAGGTTATGTCGGGCATGAGCAGCAACAAAGAGCGCTCGGAAGAGGCTGAGCGTCTCATGAATTACGGCTTCCGCGAATTTGATAACTACAAAATTTTATCGGCGGGACAAGTTATGGCGGAAGTTCCGGTTTGGTACGGCGAGGTTAAAAGCGTAAATATCGCGGTGCCGGAAGATATTACCGAAACTATTCGCCGCAATGCTCGCTTTCAGTATAAAATGAAGGTGGCTTATGATGAACCGGTTAAGGCTCCGATTAGAAAAGGCGAGCTTATCGGTCATGCCGAAATTAATGACCCTGAGGGTGAAATTCGCAAAATTGATTTAGTGGCAACCGATGATATTGACGAACTTGGCGTAACGGGACGTTTTTGGGCAAACTTAAAATATTTGGTGTTAGGAGATAAATAATATGGAAACCTTAGCCGGAAAATTCATCACCTTTGAAGGCGGCGAGGGAACCGGAAAATCCACCCAAATCAAATTATTGGCTGATTACCTTGAGCAAAAAGGTAAAAAAACAGTCTTAACCAAAGAACCGGGTGGAACCGAAATCGGCAAACAGTTGCGCCATATTTTAACCGAAGGCGAAAGCGATAAAATAGACGCGGTCGGCGAGGCATTGTTGTTTTTTGCCGACAGACGCATACATTTGACGCAAAAAGTTTGGCCTGCGCTTAAAAAAGGAGAGTGGGTTTTAAGCGACCGCTTTGCCGATTCTACAATGGCGTATCAGTATTATGCCTATGACAAGCGCCTATCGCGTGAGGATGTTAATGCGCTGTACGCCTTTGTTGCCGGTAATTTTAAGCCTGATTTAACAATCATTTTGGACATTAATCCCAAAATCGGACTGGCGCGCTCGTTCAAAAAGGCGGAAGGTATGGAGGTTAAAGAAGTTCGCTTTGAAAATAAAGCGCTTGAGTGGCATAACAAACTGCGTGGCGGTTATTTGGAAATTGCTGAAAATGAGCCGAACCGGTGCGTTGTGTTAAATGCCGATAAAACGGTTGATGAATTGCACGATGACATTGTCGCCGTAATTGAATCAAAGTTTAGGTTGTAAAGGATTAACATGGAAAAAATTGAGCCATACGCAAATCCGTATTTATGCGGGCACCAAGAAGCCGAAGATATATTCTTAAAAGCATGGAAAGCCGGAAGTCTGCATAGTTCATTGATGATAACCGGTCCCGAAGGTATCGGCAAGGCAACTTTGGCTTATCGTATGGCGCGTTTTTTACTTGCTGCCGATGAAAGCAAAAAAGATGAGTACACCTCGCTTGAATTGCCGGAAAGTAACCCTGCTTTTAGATTGGTTGCCAATCGTTCGCACCCGAATTTAAAAATCATCGTCCGCGATTTTATTGAAACCGACAAGAAAAAAATTATTAAAGCCATTAAAGACGGCGAGGCTTTAAGCGATGATGAACTGCAAAGCTTAAAAAAATCAGCGGTGATTAAAGTTGATGAAGTGCGCACGGTAAATGAGTTTTTGTGCAAAAAATCGTTTGACGGCAACTGGCGCATTGTGGTTATTGACAGTGTTGACGATATGAACACCGCCAGCGCCAATGCCATACTTAAAATTTTGGAAGAGCCGCCTGCTAAAAGTTTGTTGTTTTTAATCAGTCATAATCCTAATCGTTTGTTGCCGACTATCCGCTCGCGTTGTGCCAAAATTAATTTACAACCATTGTCGGAAGATGAGGTCGCCTCATTGTTGCGCCGTTATAATCCTGAACTTAATGAAACCGATGTAAAAGGTATTGCTCAAATCAGTTCTGGAAGCATCGGTAAGGCTTTGCGTTATTCCGAATACGGCGGACTCAATAAATATAAGTTGCTTGAAAGCTTGTTTTATGCTCGTGAACACTATAATTTAACCGATGCTCTGCAATTTTGTGATGAAGTGTCGCGAGATGAAAATTTGTGGAATTTGGCGGCGGAGCTGATTGAGCATTTTATTTCTGAAAATCTGAAAGGCGGCGCCAAAATTAATGAGTTGAGCGAAGCATGGAACAAAGTCAGAATTACGCTCAATGAAGCCGATTCGCTTAATATGGATAAAAAACAGGTTATGTACAATATTATCACTACCATTTGCGGAGCGCTGTAAATGTTAACCGATAGCCATTGCCATTTAGGGTCCAATGAAATTTACGCTGATTTAGATAATGTGATAAAGCGGGCGCATGAAGCCGGAGTTCAATATATATTAAACGCCGGCGGCAAGTTTGATGAACTTCCGCGTCAGCTGGAAATTTGTAAAAAGTATCCTGAAACCATGACCGTCACCGGCGTACACCCGCATGATGCAGCGGCTTATGAAAATGTAACGACCGAAGATGTGCTTAAAAACACCTTGTTGCCGCAAGTGGTGGCAATCGGCGAGTGCGGACTTGATTATTTTTATGATTTCAGCCCTAAAGACGAGCAAATAAAGGTGCTTAAAAAGATGATTGCCGCTGCGCAACAAAGTGGCTTGCCGATAATTATTCACAGCCGCGAGGCTGAAGACGACACCGCTGAAATTTTAATTACTGCTTATAAACAAAAAGCGTTTACCGGCGTTTTGCACTGCTATTCTTCCGCTTGGGAGCTGGCTTCATCATTGCTTGATATAGGCTTTTATGTTTCGGCATCAGGGATTATCACCTTCAAAAATTCGGGAGAGTTGCGAGCGTCATTTGCCAAAGTTCCGGAAGAAAGGTTACTGCTTGAAACCGACAGCCCGTATTTAGCGCCGATTCCGTTGCGCGGCAAAATGAACGAACCGTCTTTTATGGTGCATACGGCAGAATGTTTGGCTAAAATAAAAGGGCTTGATTTAAATGATATATCGGCTATAACTACTAACAACTTTTTTAAGTTGTTTGCAAAAGCACAAAGGGGTTAAAAATACTGTAAAAATAAAAAAATAAAGAAAGACACAGACAGATGAACAAAATTGTAATAATGGGCAGCGGGGCCGCTCCCGGAGTTCCGGCAATCGCCAACGGATGGGGGGACTGCAATCCGAATAATCCTAAAAATCGCCGCAGTCGTACCGGCGTGTATTTGGAAATTCGTTCAACAAAAATTTTAATTGATACATCGCCTGATGTGCGTATGCACTTGTTAAACAATAATATTCGGTTTTTGGATGCGGTGCTGTATACGCACGGACATGCTGATCATTTGCACGGTATTGACGATTTGCGCGATTTAAATCGCATTTTGCTGCGTCCGCTTGATGTTTATGCCAACAGCCAAACTTCAGATATTATCAAACAGCGCTTTTCTTATTTGGTTGCAAATAAAGAACATATGAATAATCCGATATTTTTCCCGAGCTTGGATATTCATACCATTGAAGAAGGCAAAGAATTTTATGTCAATGATGTTAAAATTGTGCCTATTTCATTAGAAGGACACCCTATTCACTCTACCGGTTATATTATTGATGACGGCAGAGTGGATTATATTGCCGATTGTAAAAAAATTTCCGAGGCCGGATTAAAAACAATTACCAAACAACCTGAGATTTTGGTTATGCCGCTGACCACGCTTATACCGCAGCCATCGCACATGGGGTTAGACCAACTGCTTGAATACGTAAAAATCATTAATCCGCGTAAAACCGTTATTAACCACATGGCGGTTGAGTGTGATTATGACAATATTAACAACCTGACGCCGGATAACGTTTATCCTGCGTATGATAATATGACGATTGAGTTTTAATAAGAAAGGAAGTTGCAATGCTTTGTATATACCATATTGCCGATCATGATGGAAAAGGATCTGCCGCTATTGTAAAAAGCGTATATCCGGAAACTGAGCTGATGGGGCTTAATCATGATATGGAAATTCCGTATGATGAAATCAATAAATATGATAAAATCATTGTTTGCGATTTTGCGCTTCCGCTTGATTTTATGTTCAAATTAAGCCAAAACCGCGATTTTATATGGATTGACCACCATGTTTCGGTAATAGAGCAGTATGAACAAGCTATCAAAGAAGGAAAACAAAAACCGATAAAAGGAATACGCCGCGTAGGCACGGCGGCTTTGATGCTGACATGGGAATATTTTTATCCTGACCGTCCGTTGCCGCTTGGCATAAAGCTGTTAGGCTTAAACGATGTGTTTGACTTGCGCGACAAGCGTGTGCGCCCGTTTGAATATGCGATGCAGGCTCTGGGAGTTAATCGTCCCACCGATAAAATTTGGAACGAATTAATTCATGATACTCTTGATGTTGCTGAAATGGTAGAAAGAGGAAAGGCCATATTATCTTATATACGCAACCGCAATTATCGTTTGGTGCGGGCAGAGGCGTTTGAAAGCGAATATCAGGGCTTAAAATGTATTTGCGCCAACATACCTCAAGGCTATTCGGAGTTTTATGATACCTTAGACAATATTAAAGATTATGATATGATGGTAAACTTTTTTATGAATAAAAAAAATTGTTGGAATTTGTCATTTTACACCGCCAAAGATAATGTTGACGTTTCTAAAGTGGCGGAAAAATTCGGCGGTGGCGGTCATGCCAAAGCGGCTGGCGCGTCTTCATTAAAAGAACTGCCTGAATTTTTACGTAAAGGTAATATGTGGGTTAGTCCTAAATCAACCGGAAATAAATAGAGATTAAAGATGACGGAAAAAGATTATTACGAACTTTTGGAAGTTAGTAAAGACGCAAGCGGAGATGAAATTAAAACCGCGTTTCGTAAATTGGCGATGAAATATCACCCGGATCGTAACCCCGGTGATAAAGCAGCCGAACAAAAGTTCAAAGAAATTAACGAGGCTTATGAGGTTTTAAAAGATGATCAAAAACGCGCTGCATACGACAGATACGGCGCGCAGGCTTTTCAGGGCGGAATGGGCGGCGGTAATCCGTTCGGCGCCGGATTTGGTATGAATGCCGAGGATTTATCCGATATTTTTTCCAATATTTTTTCTGATTTTATGGGCGGCGGCCGACCGCGCGGCAGTAATGGCGCGGTGCGTGGCGCTGATTTAACCTATAATCTTGAAATCAGTTTAGAAGAAGCTTTTACCGGCGTTGAAAAAGAAATTAAAATTAAAACCACTGAACCGTGCAAAAAGTGCAACGGTTATGGCACGGCTGACGGTAAAGAAGCCCCGATTTGCCCCACATGTAGCGGCAGCGGTAAAGTCAGAAGCAACCGCGGCGGATTTTTGTTTTTTGAAACCATATGTCCTGAATGTCATGGCGAAGGACGCGTTGTTAAAGATAAATGTAAAGATTGCGGTGGTAAAGGCGCAACAAGGGTTGAAAAATCGCTTAAAGTTAAAATTCCGGCCGGAATGGAAAATAACGTGCGTATGCGCATTAACGGCGCCGGTGAAGCCGGAAAACGCGGCGGCGAAAAGGGCGATTTGTATGTTTATGTAACCGTTAAAGACCATAAACTTTATGAGCGCGATAACAAAGATTTATACACGGCGGTGCCTGTTGCTATGGTTTGCGCCGCATTGGGCGGTAAAATGGAAATTCCGGGTATTGACGGCAAAAAAGTGGAACTGTCTATTCCGGCAGGAACTCAAACCGGCAGTAAACTCCGTATTAAAGGCGAGGGCATGAGTATTATGAATCAGGACAAACGTGGTGATTTGTATGTGATTCTAAAAGTGCTGACCCCGACAAATTTGTCCCCGCGTGAAAAAGAGCTTTTGGAAGAGTTCAGAAGTTTAAGCGAGGATAATAACTGCCAACCTGAAATAAAAAGCTTTTTTAACAAAATTAAAGACTTATTCAAATAGTTTTACTTGTAAATCGCCAACAGCCCCGTTACAATCAGGGCAGGGAGAAGAAATAAATGATTTTTTCAAAATTTGACCGAATGGTTGCCGGACGTTATTTAAGAGCCAAACGCAAAGAGGGCTTTATCTCGGTAATTACGGGATTCGCGTTTACCGGCATTGCGTTAGGGGTGGCAACTTTAATTATTGTTATGGCGGTTATGAACGGGTTTAAAAGCGAATTGTTGTCGCGTATACTTGGCATTAACGGACATATAACTATTGTTGCCGCGCAAGGATTTCCGTTTACCGATTATAAAACCGCGGTGACGGATATTGAAAAAATAGACGGCGTTACACTTGCTATCCCGATGATTGAAAAACAACTTCTTATCTCCGGTGGCGGCACTGCGGAAGGCGCTATTGTGCGAGGTGTCAGCAAAGAAGATTTACTTAAAAAACAAGTTATCCGCAACGGACTTGCCGGTGTTGACGTTGAACAGTTTATCGGCAATAAGGTTATTTTGGGCGAGCGCTTGGCAAACAAAATGGGGGTAATTGCCGGTGATGAGGTCACGCTTATTTCGCCTAACGGCAAAGTAACGGCGTTCGGTACCGTTCCCAGAATGAAAACTTATCAGGTCTTAGGCACTTTTAATGTCGGCATGTACGAATATGACGCCACTCATTTGTTTATGCCGCTTGAAGCCGCGCAAACTTATTTCAGCCTGCAGAAGGCGGCAACTCAGATAGATGTAACCTTGCTCCGCGATGAAGATTTAACGGATATTCGTGAAATTATTGAGCAAAGCATCGGCTACGATGGTTATGTATATGACTGGAAACAAAGTAATTCCGCCTTTTTTAACGCCATAGACGTTGAACGCAACGTTATGTTTTTAATTTTGACATTGATAATATTGGTGGCGGCATTTAACATCATCACCGGCTTAATAATGCTGGTTAAAGATAAAGGGCGCGATGTGGCGGTTCTGCGCACTATGGGCGCAACCAAAGGTATGATTATGCGTATCTTTTTTATGGATGGCGCGTTTATCGGCGTGGTCGGAACACTTATCGGTTTAGGCTTAGGCATTGTCTTTTGTGAAAACATTGATTCTATCCGACGGTTTTTGGAAGGATTATCCGGTCGCGAACTGTTTTCGGCAGAAATTTATTTTCTATCTAAGCTTCCGGCTAAGATTGATTGGACTGAAGTCGGCGTTGTTGCCGGAGTTTCGCTGTTGTTATCGTTTTTAGCCACAATCTATCCGGCGTATCGCGCCGCAAAATTTGATCCGGTGGAGGCCTTGCGTTATGAGTAATAAACCTGTAAACACTTTGCAACTTCAAGATATATACAAACACTATTATCAGGGTGAACAAAAGCTTGAAGTGCTGAACGGCGTTGAATTGTCAATTGCTCCTAATGAGGTGGTGGCGTTAATCGGTCCGTCAGGTTCCGGTAAATCAACCTTGCTTCAAATTGCCGGATTGCTTGACAAACCCTCATCAGGGCAAATTTTCCTTGATGGCGAAGATTGTTCTAAATCTGATGACGGCGTTCGCACTGTTTTACGCCGTGATTATTTGGGCTTTGTGTATCAATATCATAATTTGTTGCCTGATTTTAACGCGCTTGAAAATGTGATGATTCCGCAACTGATTGCCGGCAAAAAAAACAAAGAAACAGCTGAAAAAGCCGAATGGCTGCTGTCGCGCTTGGGACTGAAAGATAGAATTTTGCACCGTCCGGCTGAGCTTTCGGGTGGCGAGCAACAAAGAGTTGCTATTGCCCGCGCTTTGGCTAACACGCCAAAACTGCTGTTGGCTGATGAGCCGACCGGCAACTTAGACCCGCATACCTCTGATAATGTGTTTTTTGCATTGCTTGATATTGTGAAAGAAACTGGACTTTCTGCCTTAATCGCCACCCATAATTTGGAACTTGCCGCTAAAATGGATAGACAGGTTATGCTCAAAGACGGCAAGCTTATAGACATGCGCCCGAGCAAGCGCATTAAGGGCGATAAAAACTTTTATTAAAGCAATACTTTGATGTTACTCTGCCCAAAACAGCGTGCCATTCACATCAGTGCCGTTTTCTTGCCGCAAGATTAAAGGATATTCTTTAATGTTTTGGTACCCGGCAGTTATAAGTTGCTTGCGGATATATTGCGGATTATGTTGGTATCTGCCGCTGGCGTTAAGCCTGAAATCATTCACATTATCAGGTGCATTTTCAATCGTAAAAATAAACGGCGCACAATTAATGCATATTGCCATTTTACAAAAATCATCAATATATTCAACCACATCAAGCGCAACAGCTAAGTTAAAATTTAGCTTGTTATGGCTTAAAAAATTAACAATATCATCTTTAATTAAATCAGTATATACAC
>JAJWCP010000030.1 GCA_021617435.1 Pseudomonadota bacterium | reverse complement strand
CCGAATATGACAGCATTGAGAATACCGGACGTTCTATGGTGGAAATGCTCGGCGTTCTTGCCATTATCGGAGTATTAAGTGTCGGCACTATTGCAGGTTACTCCAAAGCTATGTTCAAATACAAGCTCAACAAGCAGGCAGAAAGCTTTAACATGCTCTTAAACACCGCAATTCAGCTGCAGCCTGATTTGCTCCGCACTGTCAATCAGGGCTCGCATATTTCCGATGGCTTTTTCTATAAAGCCAACCTGCTCCCTGACGGTATGACCTTTAAAAACAACCGTATTTACGACATTTTTAACAGCAAACTGCACTTTTCGTTTTACCATTCACCTAAAAACGATAAAATTCCCGAATATACAGAATCCTTTCTTGAATATGAAATAGAGCGTTCCGGCACATCTGCCACCTCACGCAGTATTAAAATTTGCCGCAATATGCTGAACGCCGCCAAAGAAAACGCCGGAGATTTACCTTTTGTTCAGCTTCGCTCCGGCAAAGATGATACCAGCGCAAATTTTGATACAAAATTTATTTACGGTGACAAAGGATGCACCGGCAAACGCACTTGCCTGCGCAATATGGGCGTAAAAGAAATGGACGATTTTTGTTCTTCTTGCAGCTCGGAAAATTGGTGCACCATACTTTATTATATATACTTTAATGCACTGGAATAAAACCGGCAAAATTTGCCAACTTTTTTATTGACGCTGAATAAAACTTGTTGTAGCTTATGTGCAGTTTGTTATTTTTGAAAGAAGTGCAAAAATGAAGTTCATATACATACATTCCGGTAGTATCATTATCCCCTAGGGGGATACTTTTTTGCACACATTCACATTTTTTATTTTAATCAATTTCAAAAACATAATCATAGGTAAAAACAATGAAACATTATGCTGAAGTAAAGGCAAAGCCTGACTTTGTTGAGCTTGAAAAAGAAGTTCTCAAATTTTGGGAAGAAGATAAAACTTTTGAAAAATCGGTACATAACCGCGATGGCGCCGCTGAATTTGTATTTTATGACGGACCTCCGTTTGCCAACGGCACTCCGCACTACGGGCACATTATGGTATCGTATGTTAAAGACGTGGTTGCCCGTTTTCAAACCATGAACGGTAAAAAAGTTGAGCGCCGCCTCGGGTGGGACTGCCACGGCCTGCCGGCTGAAATGTCGGCTGAAAAGCAATTAGGTGTTTCCGGACGCAAACAAATTGAAGAATACGGCATTGAAAAATTTAACGACTTCTGCCGCTCCGACGTGCTTAAATATTCCGGCATTTGGGTTGATATGTTCAAACGCATCGGCCGTTGGGTTGACTTTGCCCATGACTATAAAACCATGGACTTGCCGTTTATGGAAAGCGTTATCAACAACTTTAAACAACTTTATGACAAAGGTTTGGTTTATGAAGATTACCGCGTTTTGCCATACTCTTGGGCAGCGGAAACTCCGCTTTCAAACTTTGAAGTAAACCAAGGTTATCAAGACAAAACCGACAATGCCATCACTGTTATGTTCACGCTTGAAAACGGCATGAAAATGCTGGTTTGGACCACCACTCCGTGGACCCTGCCCTCAAACTTAATGCTTGCGGTCGGCAAAGAAATTGATTACGCCGTTATGGAAGAAAACGGTCAAAAATATATTTTGGCGCAAGCTCTGCTCGGCCGTTACAAAAAGCAGCTGGAGAACGCCGTTCAGGTTGGCACCCTTAAAGGTTCCGAATTGGTCGGCTTAGGCTATGAGCCGATGTTCCCGTACTTTAAGCACCTTAAAGCCAAAGGCGCGTTTAAGGTATTAAGCGGCGAATTTGTTTCAACCGAAGACGGTACCGGCATTGTTCACATCGCCCCCGGATTTGGTCAGGACGACTTTGACGCCTGCCGCGCCTACGCTGAAGATTTTCCGGTTGTTTGTCCGGTGGACGAGGCCGGTAAATTTACCGCTGAAGTTCCCGACTATCAGGGCAAGCAGGTGTTTGAAACCAACGAGCCGATTATGCAGCTCTTAAAAGAAAAAGGCTTGCTCGTTAAAAAAGAACAATATACTCACTCTTACCCGTTCTGTTGGCGCACCGACACTCCGTTAATTTATAAAGCAATGTCATCATGGTTCGTTAAAGTTACGGATTTCCGCGGCGATATGGTTAAAAACAATCAGCAAATCAACTGGGTTCCGGAACACATTAAAGACGGACGCTTCGGCAAGTGGCTTGAAGGCGCGCGCGACTGGTCAATTTCACGCAACCGCTTTTGGGGCACCCCGATTCCGGTTTGGAAATCTGACAATCCGGCCTTTCCGCGCACCGATGTTTTCGGTTCCATTGCCGAAATTAAAGCCAAAACCGAATTTGATGTTACCAACTTGCATAAGCCGTATATTGATGAAGTTGTTTACCCCAACCCTGATGATCCGTCCGGCAAAACCATGATGCGCCGCGTCGGCGATGTGTTTGACTGCTGGTTTGAATCCGGCTCCATGCCTTATGCGCAGGTTCATTACCCGTTTGAAAATAAAGAATGGTTTGAAAATCATTTTCCGGCCGACTTTATTGTTGAAGCCATGGACCAAACCCGCGGTTGGTTTTATACTTTAACCGTGCTTTCAACCGCGCTTCATAATAAACCGGCATTCAAAAACTGCATCTGCACCGGTCTGTTAATGGCAGAAGGCGGACAAAAGCTGTCCAAACGCTTAAAGAACTATCCTGACCCGAATGAAGTTTTAAACAACATCGGCTCAGAGGCTCTACGTTGGTTTTTGGTATCATCTCCGGTATTAAAAGGCGGCAATTTAGCCGTTGACAAAGAAGGAAAAGAAATTGCAAAAGCTTCACGCGCGGCTTTAATTCCGCTCTGGAACGCCTTTTACTTCTTTACTTTATACGCCAATGCCGAAGAATATAAAGCCAAAGAAATTTTCACCTCAACCGAAGCTATTGACAATTACATTTTATCAAAGCTCAAACACTTGCGTAACACTGTTATGCAGGGCATGGAAACTTATAATATTTCTATGGCAACCGATGAAGCAACCTTGTTCATGGAAGTTTTGAACAACTGGTATATTCGCCGCACCCGCAATCGTTTTTGGGAAGGCGATGCTTTAGCGTTTGACACCTTATACACGGTTTTGTTAAACTTAAGCAAAATTTTGGCTCCGCTTATGCCGTTTGTTGCCGAATACATCTTTAAAAACTTAACCGGCGAAGAATCTGTTCATTTAACTGATTTTCCGACCCTTGACAACATTAAATCTGATGAATCCCTAATGGCGGAAATGGACTTTTTGCAAGATTTATGTTCAGCCGGCAAGTTTATCCGTGAAGAAAAGAACTTGCGCAACCGCTTGCCGCTTGCCTCATTAACTTTGGTCGGCGCAACCTTAAAGCCCGAGTATCAAGAAATTGTTAAAGACGAGCTTAACGTAAAAGAAGTTAAGTTTGATAGCAACCTTGCCACTTATGCCGATAAAAAGCTTTATCTGTACACTCCGCTGTTGGGTAAAACTTTAGGCAAAGATATGGGCGCGGTTATGGCTGCATATAAGCAAGGCAATTGGAGCTTAAATAACGATGGGACTTTAAGCATTGCCGGTCAAACCCTGAACTCTGATTTGTTTGAGGTTCGCCTTGACATGAAGCAGGGAGTCGCCGGCCGCGCATTTGCCGATAACAAGGCAGTTGTTACCCTTGACACCAATGTTACCGACCTCTTAAAGCGCGAGGGTATGGCGCGTGACTTTGTCCGCATGGTGCAAACTTTGCGCAAAGATAAAGATTTCAACATCTCTGACCGCATTGCGCTCTGTTGGAACACAGCCGACCGCGAATTGGCGCAAGCCTTAAACGAAAACAAGGCTTATATTGCCGAACAGGTTTTAGCGGTTAAAATTGATGAAACCTGCCCATCAGGCACCACCGATAACATTGAAGGAAAATCAATTACCTTTGATGCTAAAGTGGCATAACGCTTAACAAAAGCTCTGAAATCCGCCTTAAAAAATAAGGCGGATTTTATTTTAACAAAAACACTGGACAAAAAAATAAATATGTGCTAGTATAAGCTCATATATTAAAGATAATCCGTTACAATTAAGGAGTTAATATCATGGCTGAAAATACCGAATGGACAGAAGAATTTAACAAAAAGCTTGCTTCATTAAAAGAGGCTGGCGCTGATATTTCTGTATACATGAGCATTAAAACCCAAGCCGATTATGAAGCTAAGAAAGCTGAAATTGACCGTAAACTTAAAGACGCAAAAACCAAAGCGCCGGAAGTTAAACCGACTGAAGCTCAAAACACCGGCAACGCCTCAAACAACGGCGTTGCTCCTAAAGCGTCTGAGCGTAAAGATTTAACCGTCAGCAGCGAGCCGCAAACCGCTGAAACTCCGAGCGATGACTTGCAATGGATTGAAGAAAAGCGCAAATTCTGGAAAGAATACGCTGAAAAAGCCGCAAACGTTTTTGAAAACGATGCTGAAAAAGATATTGCTTCCAAAAGCTTTGTATGCGCTCTAACCAAAGATAACGACCATGGCGAAATTAAATACAGCTCGCCGACCAACGCGCAAGTCAGCAAAGATTCGCACCTTGTTATGTATCAAGGCTTGGTAAAAGACGCCTTAAATAACAACATGAGCATTACATTCGGGCAATCGCTTGATGATAAGCAAAAAGCCATGTTACTCGCCGCTTGTTTAATGGAACAAGGCACTTACGGCAACGGTGACAAGCTTGCCATGACTAACCCGCCTAAAATTGATATACACGCCGAATATATTAATGAATTGCCGGACAGCGTTCAAAAAGCTTTGGGCGATTATGTTGCCAAGCAAAAACTTGACGCCAAACAGCAAGAAGCGCAGCAAAAAATTTCCGAACTTAAAAAACGCTTAAAAGAAAATGACGCGGCGGAAGGCAAAACTCCCGAAGAGCAAAAAAACATTATGAAAGAGCGCCGCGAAATTCGTAAAGAACAGCTTGCCGGCGTCAAAGATTTATTAACGTCTGAGCAAATTGCCGCTCACAAGCAAAAAGCCGCCGACCGTGAAAAAATTATGGCCGCCCGCTTAGGTATCACCGGCGCTTATACCACCAAAGACAGCAAAGGTAATGAACGAGTTGTTACCAAAGAAAAAGGTCTTGACAAAGCCAAAGATTCCAAAGGCAAATTGCGTGTTCCGCAATATATGCAAAAGGCTTTAGCCGAAAAATACGGTAAAAATCAAGGCAAATAATCGCTAAATACACAAGCAAAATCCGCCGATAAATTCGGCGGATTTTTTTGTCTTAACACTTACCGCGTTTTAATCATCGCCGAACGAGCTACGCCCTAAGTTGATATTGCGGTTAATATCCATACATAAAATAATGCCGAAACTTGCCATTACAGAGAGCATTACCGTTCCGCCGTATGAAATCAGCGGCAGCGGAATCCCCACCACCGGCAACAGCCCCAAAACCATAGCGATATTAATAAACACATACATAAAATAGTTGGTATTAAGTCCGATAACCACCAGTTTGCCGTAATAACTGGTTATTCTGAACGCAAACAAATAGCCGTACGCGATAATCACCAAATTAAGCAGCACCACCAACACCGCGCCAATCATACCAAATTCTTCCGAAAGCATCGTAAAAATAAAGTCCGTATGCTTTTCCGGCAAAAAATTTAAGTGGCTTTGCGTACCGTTCAAAAAGCCCTTGCCGAAAACTCCGCCCGAACCGAGCGCAATTTTAGACTGAATAATATGATACCCCGCTCCGAGCGGATCACGCTCAGGATTCAAAAATGTTAAAACGCGGTCTTTTTGATAATCATGTAAAAACTGCCACGCAATCGGCGCCATCGCGATTGCTGTTCCGCCGACAATGGCAAATTTCCACCACTGCACGCCCACCACAAAAAAGATAATAATGGTTGTAAATAACAGCATCAGCGCCGTGCCTAAATCAGGCTGCAAAACAATCAGCGCCGCCGGAAACAACGCCATCAAAATCGGCGCCACAATGCCTCGCACGCTCTGAATTTTATTTAATGTGCAACTATGAAAATATTTCGCGAGCACCAACACCATAGTTATTTTCATGAGTTCTGAAGGTTGCAACTTAAACAGTTTTAAGTCTATCCAACGTTGCGCGCCCATGCCGATATGCCCGCCGACTTCAACCCCGATAAGCAGTAACAAGACCAAAAAATATGCCACATATGAATATTTCAGATAAATTTTAACGTCAAGCAAGGCCAAAAACAGCATTATTCCCAATGAAACGCCAAACCTCGCCAACTGTTTTGCCGCCCACGGAGTCCAACTGCCATTTGCTGCCGAATACAGCACCACAATTCCGATAAACGCAAGCAATGCAATACACAGCACATATCCCCAATTAATGTTATAAAACCGATCTTTGAGCGATAACCTCTGGCTTTTAAATCCCGCCTCATAATATTTATACATTCCGCGCCTCTATTCTATATTAAGCTTAATAGCTTTTTGCAAAATTTTAGAAGCAATCGGCGCCGCCACGCCGGAACCGGACGAGCCATGCTCCACCACCACTGCCACCGCGTACTTTGGCTTATCATGCGGGGCGTAGCCCACAAAGAGAGCATGATTACGCAGCCTCCACGGCAAATCAGAATCTTTGATAATGCCGTTTTGACGCTCTTGCATACTGATGCGGCGAACCTGCGTTGTTCCGGTTTTGCCGCCCATTTTCATGCCGTTAACATCAAAACGCGCGCCACCGGCCGTTCCGTGTTCACCGTTTACCACCTCAAACATACCGCGCTTAACAATCTCAATATTTTTGCGTGACACCGCTAATTTTTTAATTTTACCTTTGTCTTGCAAACTGAGCGGCACAAAAGTCGGACTAACCTCATACCCGCCGTTAACCACGCGCGCGAGCATAGTTGCCAACTGTATCGGCGTTGCCAAAACATACCCCTGCCCGATACCGGCAATCACACTCTCGCCCTGCTGCCATTTTTCACCGAAGCGCGCCATTTTCCACGCCGCGTCCGGGATTAGACCTCCACGCTCATTATCAAGCGTAACGCCGGTTGGCGAGCCCATACCGAGCTTACGCGCCATTGCGGCAATTTTTTCCATACCGAGCTGCAATGCCACTTCATAAAAGAAAATATCGCATGAGTTTTTAAGCGCCCCAACCACATTAAGCCTGCCATGCCCGTAATGCTTCCAGCAATGAAACATATGATTTCCCAGTTTCATGGCGCCGGTGCAGTCAAAAGTGGTATTTTCATCAATCACTCCGGCTTCAAGCGCCGCCAATGCCACCACCACCTTAAAGGTAGACCCCGGAGAATATTGTCCGGCAACCGCTTTGTTGGTCAGCGGATTACGCTCATTATTAAGCAAAGCAAGCCAATCTTTATGCGATATTCCGGTTGTAAACAAATTCGGATCAAACGACGGCACCGAAACAAACGCCAAAATCTCGCCGCTATGCACATCAAGCACCACTGCGGCCCCGCTGTTGTCGCCAAACGCATCTTGCGCAAATTTTTGCAACCTGCTGTCAATAGTCAAGCGCAAGCTTTCGCCTTCAATACCGTTTTGGCGCTCAATTTCTTTCATAATCCGTCCGTAGGCATTAACTTCAAGCTTAATATTGCCGCCTTTGCCCCTGAGCTTGCTTTCAAACTTTTTCTCCAACCCGGCTTTACCGATTTTGAACCCCGGAACCATTAACAACGGATCGTTTTTAACATCATCTTCCGCAACCGCGCCGACATAGCCCAAAAAATGCGCGGTATATTTTCCCAGCGGATAGGTGCGGTTAAGTCCTTCGCTGATAAAAATACCCGAAAGTTCCGGCGCATTAAGTTGCAAAGCTGAAACTTCATTCCATGTCAGATTATCTTTCAGCTTTATCGGCACAAACTTGCGGCTGTAATAAATTTTATTTCTGATTTTAGCTTCTTCATCTTCCGTCAATGGAATAATTTTTTTAAATTCGTTTAAGGTTTTATCCAAATCAGGAGTTTGCTCGGCAATAATCAGCGCCTGAAAGTTTTGTTCATTGGTTGCCAAAACCACGCCGTTACGATCATAAACCGAACCACGCGGCGGAACAATCATTCGCGTTGAAATACGGTTTTCATCAGCCAGCATTTTATATTTTTCGCCTTGATAGACTTGCAAATAATAAAGCCTGCCGATAAGCGCCATCAGCAAAACAAAAAACACCGCGGCAACCAACATGGTACGTTGCAGCAACACTTTGCCTTTATCGTTATCCCTGTTCATAAATCACCTCTTCGTTGGCCAAAAAGCGATTTTGAATATAAATATTCAGGCGAGCAATCAAAGGATACAGAAACACTGTTGCCAAATAAGCGGTAAACACTCCGCCGAAAGCCAAAAATTTGCTGTAAAAAACTGATAACAAAAGCCATTTTATCACGAACGCAAACAATGAAATTACGGCAAACCCACCCCAACTTAACGCAAACGGTTTGCTATTGACATAGCTGCCGAATGTGCTTGCCAACGCAAACACCGTCAAAAATGAAAAAATACCGAGTCCGACCGGAACCGCGCTTAAACTGTCGGCAATAAAACCCAACGCAAAAGCTGAAATTGCCCCGAATAAATCCTGCCGATACAATGCCCAAAAGTAAACGCATATCATCCCCATATCAGGACGCAAATATTGTGAAAGCGGAAGATGTATCGGCACATAAGCAATCAGCAGCAAAATTACCGAGCATAAAAACGGCAAAAGCTTTTTGAAACGGTTTTCTAATATCTCCGTCAAAGAATCTTCCATTTATTCCTCGCCTTGATTAAGTTTCAGCATACCGTCATAAACACCGTAATCCACAATTTTAACATATTCCAAGCGCTCAATATCGCTGATGGTTTCAACTGCAATCGCGTCTTTGGTAATCTTGCTAATCACGCCTATCGGCAATCCGGTCGGAAAAACTCCGGCGACGCCTGAAGTAACCACCACATCGCCTTCTTTAATATCAGCGCCGGTTGCAGTAAACAAAAGCTTAGGCACGGTAGTGTTATCGCCTGACAAAATACCGCGGATTCGGTTGCGCTCCAAAATTACCGGAACTTTAGAGTTAATATCGGTAAACAGCAACACTCTGATATAACTGCCACTAACGCTTTCAACTCTGCCGACCACACTTTGAGCCCCTAAAACAACCTGTCCTTTTCTGACCTGAGAGGCATTTTCGCTGTACGCAATCAATGAATGTGAAAAACCATCGCCTTCTTCCGCCACAATTTTAGCCGTTATATAAGTTGCTTCCGGCGGCGGGGCATAATTAAGCATCTGCCCCAAAAGTTTGTTTTCGGCTTTTAATGTACGCACCTGATTTTTAAGCATTAACAACTCAGTATTTTCGGCTTTCAGCCGTTTATTTTCTGAATAAACCAAACTTATATCTCTGATTTTATCATAAATCGCGTACACTACCTCCGCCGGGAATTGCATTACCTGAATAACCGGACTTAACCCGCGTGAGAGCGAATTGCTGATTTTATTTAAAATAAGAGTATCCGCTTTGCTCAACATCATAAACACCAAAGCGGATACAAACAACGCCGCAACCAGCAGTTTTCTGATAAAAATGCGGAATTGGCTGAGCCGTATAAATAACACACGACGACGTTTCATACTTAAAAAACCTTACGTCACGGCGTATTAATACATAGTAGACAATACGCTCTTTAATTTATCAATATTATCTAAAGCGTTACCGGTGCCCTTAGCCACACAGGCAAGCGGTTCTTCCGCAACTGAAACCGGCAATCCGGTAGCATTGCGTAAAACCTGATCCAAACTGGTGAGCAAAGCGCCGCCACCGGTCATAACAATACCCTTGTCAACAATATCAGCCGCAAGCTCTGGCGCGGTATTTTCAAGCGCGACTTTAACCGCTTCAATAATCGCGGCAACCGGTTCTGCCAGAGCATCGGCAATCTGACGCTCGCTAACCTCAATTTCCTTCGGAACGCCGTTCATCAAATCACGCCCTTTAATTTCCATGGTGCGACCTTCGCCTTTAGCCGGCGGGCATGCGCTGCCGATTTCTTTTTTCAGGCGCTCTGCGCTGCTTTCGCCAACCAACAAATTCATATTGCGGCGAATATATGAGATAATGGCGCTGTCCATCTTATCGCCGCCGACTCTGACCGAACGGGCATAAACAATACCGCCCAACGACAAAACCGCAACTTCAGTGGTACCGCCGCCAATATCAACCACCATTGAGCCGGTAGGTTCCGTAACCGGCAAACCGGCGCCGATAGCCGCCGCCATCGGTTCTTCAATCAGCCAAACTTTGCGCGCACCGGCGGCTTCTGCCGATTCCTGAATGGCGCGGCGTTCAACCGCGGTTGAACCGGACGGAACGCAAATAATAATCATCGGAGTCGCAAAAGTGCGGCGATTATGAACTTTACGGATAAAATATTTAATCATCTCTTCCGCAATTTCAAAATCAGCAATCACGCCGTCTTTCAGCGGGCGGATGGCATGAATATTCCCCGGCGTGCGCCCAAGCATTTGTTTAGCCTCGTTACCGACCGCCAAAACCTGCTTTTTACCGCGAAATTCCTCAATCGCCACCACGGAAGGTTCATTTAAAACAATACCGCGCCCACGCACATAAACCAAGGTGTTAGCGGTACCCAAATCAATCGCCATATCGGCAGAAAGCATTCCCATTAATTTTGCAAACATTTAAAAATTCTCCGCATATATCTTATTGCTTTGATAATTTTTTATTACTTTATCTGCCTATATGCAATCTTTTTTTATCAAAAAACGCATATCATCAACAAGTTTTTATTTCATCGCCGCATTAAAACTCTGAGCAAACATTCAGGCACAAAAAAATAGCGCACATTTCACAACGTACGCTATTTGGTGTTATTACTTATGGGTTAGTGCGGAGCCATTATAATCTATGGTCCAAAGTCATCAATCGGCTCCGTCAAAGATTACAGAATTATTGCCTAACTCTGTTAAACAACCATGTATGAACTCAGCTCCTTTCTTTACTTCAGGTGTAATATTCTCACATTCCGAAAGCTTGCTGAGCACCTCTTCCATCTCATCTTTCAGCAATCTTGCGATATGGCAATCATGCCAAAAGTGATACTCGCGTAACTGCACTTCTGCAACAGCTACGTACCTATAAAGTTGCAACAACATTTGCCGCGCAACTTCATCCTTTGCTCTTGAAGACAGTCCCACTTCTTTGCTGAGCAACGCACCGAAATCTTTCACATGGTCCAGGGTGCTTTTCAACACAACTGGCCTTTTTTCTTCATTTCTCATAATCCAATATTTTTAAAAATTCACATAATCATTATTAAAACAGTTACACCCTAGCACAACCTTTTGCGCTTTGCAAGTATTATTTTTGTCAAATTACATTTATCAAATTTTAGGGTTTTAGTAATATATTAGCCTTTAGCATTAATCTTAAAGGATAAAATTATGTCAACTTATCGCATTATCGGCATTATGACCGGCAACTCCATGGACGCCATGGACATGGTATTAACTGAATTTTCCGGCTCCAAAATGCGCGATATATGCTCGTTTAGCGCGCCATACAACCAACAAATGCAGCAGCAGACCGAAAATCTACGCCGATTGGTTTTTAACCGCAATAAATCTGAAATCTTGGCATTGCCGGAATTTCAAGAGTGGCATGAAGAATATATCCGCTTGCTGGCTGATGCTGTAAACCAAATGTGTAAGCAACATCATTTAGATAAAGCGCAAATTGACGCCATCGGTTTCCATGGCAAAACCTTAGACCATAACCCGCCTTCCAAAGCCAAAGCCGAGCATACCTTGCCCTACACGTTGCAAGCTGGTTCCGGTCAAATGCTTGCTGATTTAACCGGCATTAAAGTTGTGTCTGACTTTCGCTCCGCCCCACTGATGGCAGGTTACGAGGGCGCTCCTCTAGTCGCCCCGCATAACGCGCACATTGCCCTTACAGAAGGCGACGGCATTTATTTTAACGGCGGCAACACCTCTAATTTTGCGGTTATATGTAACGGCAAAGCCTTAATCAGCACTGATGCCGGTCCTTTTAACGAATATACCGACAACTTTGTCCGCTCCCATACCGCCGATTCGTGCGATTACAACGGCAAATACGGAAAATCCGGCGTTATCTCAGAGCCGCACTTGCAAAAATTGTTTGAGCTTTGCCGCCCCTATTATGAGCTTGCTCTGCCCAAATCAGGCGACCCCGCCTATTATCATAAAGAACAGGTTTTTACCCTGCTAAACGACTTATCTTTTAATAATGCCGTGCGCACGCTTGAATATTTCGCCGCTTATATCGCCGCCCACGCGCTGACCTTAACACCTGATAACATTCCGCTTCCGCCGCAAATTGTGTTATTCGGCGGCGGCTGGAAAAACCCGTTAGTTCTGCAATCTTTCACTGATATTTTAAGCGGCAACGGCTATATTTTGCCTGAACAACAACTGCAATTTGCCCGCCTGCGTCAACGTTTAAGCGCGCCTGCCGTTAAATTTTCCGCTTTCGGGCAATTTATGGAAGCAAGGCTGTTTGCCGATATGGCATATTACCGCCTGCAAAATAAAGTTTGGGAGTTGCCGGAGCTTTTAAGCGCGCCAAAGCAGATTCTATGCGGACAGATTGCCGCCCCGCAAACAAAGCGCGCTACTTATACCGACCAAGTAAACCTTGCCGCCAAAGGTTGGCAAACATCGCTTTAACTTAAATATTGACAAAATCGCCGTAATTTGCTATGCATTGAAATAGTTTATAATACTATTT
>JAJWCP010000130.1 GCA_021617435.1 Pseudomonadota bacterium | reverse complement strand
ACTAAGAATTACCTCACAAGCTGTTCCAATCAGGAGACCAAGTACAAAACTGTGAACTCCAAAGATGTTAACATCCTTAAAATTCCCAATCATATACCCGAATCCCATAACAAGGAACAATATCAGACCAAGGGCGACTCCAGGGAGAACAAAACTTAATAGCCAGGCTAAAAAGTTTTCAATACCTCCCCAGAGTTTGCTGATTAACGCTCCCAACATGCCAACGATGGCAGCAATCAGCAATACGTTCCATGCCATAATACTATGTTTTAATTGTTTCAATTCAGAAAAGGAAAAATTTTTATCAGCGGTAAGGACCAACAAAACAAAAACCCATACACAATTCCCTACAAAAAAATATTTTTCCATATTTTTAATGTATCATTACACATTGGTTTTGTAAAGTTATTTCATCCATTGAATAGCGTCAGCGCATTGGCGTTGGCTCATGCCCTTAATGCGGCAGCGATTAACAATTATGTTGGGCGCCGAATCCATACTGTAACAACCATCGCCGATTAAGGAATAATCAAAATAAGTGGCAACATTGGGCATTACATCATCAAAAGCAAGCGCTGTTTCCATTTTAGGCCATTTAAGCCGAAAACTTAAATTGGTTAACTTTTCTGACGCGGTAGAACGCACATAAAAACGCATTGAACAGTTGGTTTTGCCGGTTATGGTGCGTGAAATTTTGAAGTTGCGCATGTAAATTAAGATTTTAGGCTTATCGTCTATCACAACATCATTACCGACAAACCTGATTTGCACCACGCTTTTATCCTGATTCCAATCAGCCGGTTGCCGGTCATCGGTTTCATCATCGTCATCAACAACAGGGGATAAAATGTTGTTTACTGACGGAAGCGGAGCCGCGGCGCTTGGTTGCTGCCCGCGAATCGCCGGTTTTGGTTGTGTTGCCGGTCGCGCAGGCGCGACAAGCGGATTATTTTGCTGATTGTTTCCGCCGGAGCCGAAAATTTGCGCTTCAGCCGCGGCGGTAAAAATGCTTACAAGCCCGACAACCGCGAATCCGTATAAAATCGCGGATTTTATTTTTTTGCAAAAATATTTGCCAGGCATTGCGCTTTCCTTTTATTTAATTTCAGCAATCAGGCTGTTAACTTTTTCAAAATTCTTGACGATTTTATCGTAAGATTCTTCCATTTCAGTAATATCTTGAGCTTTTTCATTGGCAAGCAAACGTTCTTGTTCAGAGTATGAAATGTTTTTGAACTCATTGTAATATTCCGGATTTTTAGAATCTACATACTGGAACAGGTTTGCGCATTCACCGGTGCTGCGGCTTGAAGCTACTCTGTTACGGCGAGCATCGGCAGAGTTGTTATCACCTTTACCGATAATGCTGCATGAGGCTACATTGTAATTAAGGCTGTCTAACAACATAAAGCATTTTTCGGTTTTTACTGAGCCTCTGACAGTTGCCTGCTTATGCGAACCAAGCGCCGGCATTTCAACAGTGGTGGTAACAGCGCCTAAGCTTTGCTGCGAATTGCGGGAATCGCGAACCGAGCGAGCCGGAGTTTTTTCAGCAGCGGGCTTGTCATCTTCACCGATGGCGTAACGTTCACTGATTTTATCGGTCCAACCCATTTCAATTTTGGCTTGACGCATACTGTCAGTAGTACGGTTATAAAAAGTTACCAAAAAGTCACAGTTGGTGATTTCGCCTTCGGTATTTTCAACCGGTTTAATTTCATGAATTTTAAACAAAACGGCTCTGGGCTTAGTGGTTTCTTCTTCAACTGCGTCATTTTTATCAGGAGTTGCAGCGGCAAAAGCGGAGGCGCAAACCCCCATACTTAACGCGGAAAAGAAAATATTTTTGAACATGTTCATTATGTATCCCCTTAAATATATTTAGTTTTGTTGTCACTATACGCGGATTTTATTTAATTTTCCTTTAATTTTTTCAAGATACGCAAAAAATCAGCCCACGCTTTTGCTTTTTGCGCGGAATTGCGCAACAAAAACGCCGGATGGAAACTGGCTAAAGCCTGCACGACAGTTTTGTCAGGTAATTTATATTCATACCATTTGCCCCGCATTTTTGAAATAGGCTCCGCGTTATCCAAAACAGCATTAGCCGCGCTGCCGCCAAGCAACAACAACACTTGCGGTTTAATTAATTCTATTTGCCTTTTCAAAAACGGCAGACAAACGGCAACTTCACCGTCAGTCGGGGTGCGGTTCCCGGGCGGACGCCACGGCAGTATGTTAGTAATATAAACACTTTCACGATTAACGCCGATAGCGGCAAGCATTTTATCAAGCAAATGTCCGCTACGACCTACAAACGGAAGCCCTAACCTATCTTCATCTGCTCCGGGGGCTTCGCCGATAATTAAAATTTCAGCCTGAGGATTGCCGCTGCCGAAAACGGTTGACTTGGCATTAAATTTAAGCGCGCAACCTTCAAAACTGTTTACCAACTGTTTTAACTCATCCAATGAGGTTGCTTTTTCACACAATTCGCGGGCGTTTTTGCAAGCGGCAACAGAAGTTTGCGCCAATGCGCTGATAGCAGGGCGAGCCGGAGCCGCGCTCGGTGCCACTGCAGCAACAGTCGCCGGTTGCGGTTTGCTCATAAGCGACGGTTCAGCGCCGCAACTTTCCGTTACTCCGCAATCAATATACCAATTAAGCACGCTTGTTATGTCAAAATTTTGTTCCATGGCGTAAATTATATTGCGCAAATACTTTTTTTGCAACATAAAGCAATTATTTACACATATAAAT
>JAJWCP010000029.1 GCA_021617435.1 Pseudomonadota bacterium | reverse complement strand
ATTATAACCCATATGGAGAAAATAAAATGAAAAAACTTTTAAGTTTGTTCTGTGCAATGGCTTTCTTAGCCGGCTGTTCATCTTTTGGCGCTAACGGCGGTCTTTTTGGCGGCAGTGAATGCCAGGATAAAGAAGCTCGTGACTTTATGGCTAACGCTGAAGACAGAGTTTTCTTTGCTTTTGATAGCTCAGCTTTGACCAGCAATGCTCAAGAAGTATTGGATACTCAGGTTGAATGGTTGAACGCCAGAAAGCACAAAAACGTTAACGTTATTGTTCAAGGTTACTGCGATGAAAGAGGTACTCGTGAGTACAACCTCGCTTTAGGTGAACGCCGCGCTAACGCCGTAAAACAATATTTGGTATCTCAGGGCGTTAACTCTGACCGTATTTCCGTAATTTCATACGGTAAAGAAAAACCGGCTGTTTTGGGCAACAACGAAGCTGCTTGGGCTCAAAACCGTCGTGCCGTTACTGTTGTTAAAACCAGCAACATGTAATTTTTTGCACGAAAAACTACAAGCGCATTCTTGTTAAAAGAATGCGCTTTTTTTTGACTTGTAGATTAAAATGTTTTAGCTTATATTTGTGTTTAGTTAAAAATTTATCAATTACGAGGTTAAAAAAATGAAGTTATTACCTGCAGCCGCATTGTTAAGTGTTTGCCTTTTGTCTTTTTCTGCCCATGCTCAAGAAATTATCGGCATTCAGGAACAAATTGACGCCTTAAAAGATGAAATGATGATTTTAAATCGTAAAGTTTATCGTGATAACAATGATGTACAAATCAGCAGCAGACCTTCTGCTTCGGCTGAGGTTGAAATGACGCAGTATTCAGAAATTATCCGCTCGCTTAATGGTAAAATTGATGAGCTTGAACATAAAATCACACAGCTTGAAAGCAAAATTAATACTGTTAACAATGACATGAATGTCCGCTTTAATTTGCTTGAGGGGAAAGGCGTGCCTGCGGCGCAGGGTTCAATCAGCGCCCCGAAAAAATTTGATACTGCTATTGCCAACGGGGCGCCGAAATCTATTACCGGCGATGCTATCACCACCGGCAATTTGCAAAATTTAACTCCGGCTAAAAAAGCTGAGCCGGTTACCGTGCCGGCAGCAACGACCGATGTAAACACATTATACACTAACGGCTTAGAAGCGCTTAAAAGCCGCAATTCCGCCCTTGCAGAACAAAACTTTAAACTAATTTTAGATAAATACAGCTCTGACAAATTGGCAGGCAACGCGCAGTATTGGCTTGGCGAAGTTTATTATAATGACAAAGTTTTTGATAAAGCCGCCGTTGCTTTCGGTAAAGGATATGAAAAATACAAAACCGGTGCAAAAGGACCTGATTGCTTGCTCAAACTCGGACTTTCCATGGCGCAATTAGGCAAAAAAAATGAGGCCTGTTTGGCTTTTGTAAACTTACCGAACGAATTTCCAAAAGCTTCAGCCGATATTAAAAAGAAAGCCGCCCAAGAGGCTAAAAAATATAACTGCCAATAATGTTTAAAGAGTTTTTACAAAAGTATAACATTACCGAAAAGCGCATTGCCGTCGGGGTTTCAGGCGGCAGCGATTCTTTGGCTCTGGCATTGATGTTAAATGACGAACTGCGCCCGCTCGGTTATTGCGTTATTGCCATTACTGTTGATCACCGCTTACGCCCGACTTCCGCGCAAGAAGCCGAAAAGGTTGCCGCCATTATGGCGCAAAACGGCATCAAACATTACACTTTGGTATGGGAGCATAGCTCTGACCTTAAAACCGGAATTGAAGAAGCTGCGCGAATCGCCCGCTATAACCTTATAGAAAACTGGTGCGAACAAAACAATGTTAAAGTTTTGATGGTGGCGCACCATCTTAATGACCAGGTTGAAAACTTTTTTATCCGTCTGCAACGTGGCAGCGGGCTTGACGGCTTATGCGGCATGAAAGAATCGGTTGCTAAAAATAACTTACAAATTATGCGGCCGTTGCTTTATACCAATCCGCAAGTTATGAAAAATTATCTAAACCAGCGTCATATTGCTTGGATTGAAGATGAGAGCAACGCTTGTGACGACTTTTTACGCGTTAAAATCAGAAAGTTTTTACCGCAATTTTATGCCGCGACCGAAATTACACCGCAGCGAATCGGCGAGGCTATGCAAAGGCTGTTATCTTCCCGCAATTATCTTGAGCATAAAAGCGAGCAGATAATTAAAAACTCATTTAAAAACTGGTTTGATTACGGGTACAGTTGCTCGCTTGCCGTGTTTTTAAGTTTGGATACCGAAATGGCGTTTCGGGTTTTGTCGTGCTTATTGCGACAAGTCGGCAACAATGAATACACTCCGCGCGCCGACAGCGTGTTGCATTTAATCAGCGATATAAAAAGCTATAAATTTAAGGCGGCAACTCTTGCCCACTGCCATATCAGTATTAGCAATAAAACTTTGTGGATTTTGCCGGAAAGTTATGACATCGGCAATTACACTCCAAAAGCTTGGGAAAATTATGTAAAACTTAATCCGGTATTTAAAAAACAAAAACTACCGCTGCGCCTGCGCGCCTTTATCTTGAATCAGGTAAAATAAACCACCCCGGCGGCGTTCCGCCGCCACCCCTCCTCAGGATGGGAATTTTAAAGTGCGGATTTAAATACAACTTATGCACACCCCGGACTCGTAAATATTGCAAAAAAAAACGCGAGCTAAAATCTTTTAAAAACCAACTTTTTGAGAGGATTTTCTATTATGAAATCATATTTCAGCCGCTTTTTACACCACACTTTGTCACACTCCGACGTAAAGCATCAGTCCACCTCTATGTTGTCATATTCGGGCTTGACCCGAATATCCAGGTTGAACAAATTTGCTACTTGGTTTGACCTGGACCATCGGGTCAAGCCCGATGGTGACAAAGAGGGGATGGACACTCCGATCAAGTCGGAGTGTGACAGCCTGTGTGCAGGACGCAGCATGGTAGAGATGCTAGGGGTATTAGCGATTATCGGCGTTCTGTCAGTCGGCGCTATTGCCGGTTACTCCAAAGCAATGATGAAATATAAACTTAACAAACAAACGGAGCAAATCGGCTCAATTTTAGACTATGTCAATATTCATTTAGATGATTTTAAACGCTCAAAAACAACTATTTCCGCCAATATGATACCTTTACTTAAAAAATTAAACGTTATCCCGCAAGAAATGATACGCGAAAATACGTCTTCCAAAATTTACGATATTTTCGGCACTGCTATTGGTTTACAAAACTATACTGTTGACAATGTTAAGTATTACTTTGAGTTCAGATTGTTTATAAATAAGGGGCAAAAAGAATCGTGTATGAATTTGTTTACCATCGCCAAAGCTCAAAGAGGTCAACTGTGGCGAACCAAGTTTGAAATCGTTAAAGGAGAAACTTCCAACGAGGCTAATTCGGCTTGGGGCGATAGTTATTGCAGTTCTGACCGTAAATGCCTTAAAGATTTAACCGTTGCGGAAATGGAAGATTATTGCAACGTTTGTGAAGATAAAGACACCTGCACTTTTTATTATCAGATGATATTTTAATTTTATAAAAAGCCGCGGGGTTAGTACCGCGGCTTGTGTTTTACCAAAGCAAATTACATGCCTTTTAAGATGTATTCGCTCATTTTTTCAGCAAAGAATGACGGATCGGAAACCGCCTCTCCTTCAGCAATTTTGGCTTGATCCAAAATTAAGCGCGACACCTCAGAGATTTCCGCTTTTTTAGCATCATCACTTATCATATCGCACAATTTGATAATTAACGGATGATACGGGTTAATTTCCAAAATGCGGGTGCTGGCAAACGCGGTTTGCTGTTGATGATTACGCATTAAACGCTCTAGGTGAATGCTCATCTGCCCGTTTTCAACATTCAGCGCCGCCGGACTTTTGGTCAGTTTTTCGGTTACTTCAACTTTGCCGACTTCTGATTTAAACATCTCTGCCATCAGCGAGGCTAATTTTTGCAAATCGCCATCACCCGCTTTGGCTTCTTTGCGCTCAACCTTCAAATCAATATCCGCTTGCGAAATGTGCTTTATCGCAAAGGTTTTATAGGTGGTTAAAGTTTGCGTCCAGAACTCGTCAATCGGGTCGGTCAACAACAAAACCTCAACGCCTTTTTCTTTAAAGGCTTCAAGCTGAGGATTGTTGCGCAAGGTTGGAACATCATCGCCGGTAATGTAGTAAATGCTTTTCTGGTCGGCTTTGGCGCGCGAGATATATTCATCAAGTGTCGTGAGTTTTTCATTATCAGCGGTTGAGGCAAATAATGACAATCCGGCAACTTCTTCACGGTTAGAAAAGTCTTCATAAATACCTTCCTTAAAGGCAATGCCGAACGCCTGCCAAAATTTAATATAATCTGTATAATCGGCGCTGCGTTTTTTGAGCTCTTTCAAAATACGCGATACCGTGCCTTGACGGATTTTAGCCAGCAATGTGCTTTGCTGTAGCATTTCTCGCGAGATGTTAAGCGGTAAATCAGAACTGTCTATTACACCTTTAACAAAGCGCAAATATGCGGGCATTAAACCATCAACCTTATCAGAGATAAAAACTTTATTAACGTAAAGCTTTAAGCTTTGCTGCCGGTCGGGCTGAAACAAATCATACGGAGCGGTTGACGGAATAAAGAGCAACGCCGTATATTCAATGCTGCCTTCCGCCTTAAAATGTAGGGTCAACCACGGGTCATCAAAGTTTTTGGAAATATGGTGATAAAATTCTTTATACTGCTCCGCGGTAATTTCCGCCTTGTTACGAGTCCATAACGCCGAAGCGGTGTTGACGGTTTCTTCACCGGCTTTGCCCAAATTTAACACAATCGGGTATTCAACATGGTCGGAATAAGTGCGGATTACGTGGCGTAAATAAATGGTGTCAGTAAAATCTTTGGCATCATCTTTTAAAAACAACTTTATATCGGTGCCGTTAGAATCGCGCTCAGCCTCTGAAATTTCATATCCGCCAAGCCCGTCTGAAACCCACTTCCAAGCCTTGTCATCTTCAGCTTTACGGGTAATAATTTCAACCTTTTTGGCAACCATAAAGGCGGAATAAAAACCAACGCCGAATTTGCCGATTAAATCAACAATGGAGCCGTTATCTTTGGCGTTATTTACAAAATCAGCCGTGCCGGACTTGGCAATAGTGCCGATGTGGTTGATTAAATCATCTTTGTTCATACCGATACCGTTATCTGAAACAGTCAGCGTATTTTCTTTGTCATCAGGGGTAACGGTAATTTTAAATGATTTGGAAAGTTTAGCGGCTTCGGGGTGGGTAAGCGCCAAATATTTTAGCTTATCGCAAGCATCGCTCGCATTTGAAATCAGCTCACGCAGAAAAATATATTTTTCAGAGTACAGCGAGTTGATTACTATATCCAACAACTTGGTAACTTCAGTTTGAACCTCTCTTTTTTCGCTCATTTTTACCTCCTTTTAATTTGATATGTTTTATATGGGAATACAAATATTTATTCGCAAGAGTATAGCTTAAATTTTTACTTGCTTTTATTTTCAAATGCGATAAAAATACCAACTGTAAATTTAATTTAAGGAGATAAATTATGCCTTCTGTTGTTAATGATAGCTGCATTAAATGCAAAGTTTGCGCCAGCGTATGTCCGGTTGATGCTTTTCATGAAGCTGAAACTCAGCTCGTTGTTGATCCTGACACCTGCATTGATTGCGGCGTTTGCATTTCAGAATGCCCGCAGGGTGCAATTTCCAACTCTGACGAAGCTGATGAAAAATTTGTAAAATTCAATGCTGAACAAGCAAAAGTTTGCCCCGGCGCCAACGATTAATTTTAACAAATTGCGCAATTAGAAAGTTAAACCTCTCAGATTTTTTAGTTTGAGAGGTTTTTTATTATCAAAATTTATACAACTTATGCACAGCGTGGGACTCGTAAATATTGCAAAAAAAAAACGCGAGCTAAAATCTTTTCAAAACCAACTTTTTGAGGATATTTTTTGATGATGATAAAAAAATTTGCTACTTGGTTTGACCTGGACACTCCGATCAAGTCGGAGTGTGACAAAGAGGTGATGGACACTCCGGTCAAGCCGGAGTTTGGCACTTTAGGAAAGAGCGCGAGCGCCGGTCGGTCTATGGTGGAAATGCTCGGCGTTCTGGCTATTGTGGGCGTTCTGTCGGTCGGGGCAATAAGCGGGTACAGTAAAGCGATGAACAAGTATAAAATTAACAAAGCGATTGAGGCTGCCAACCAATTATTTGCCGCCATTATTACCAATGTGGCGCCGGATAACAGCTCTTTGGCTGATGACGGCAACGGATATGTGTATTATACCAAAACCATGGCTAAAGCCGGCTGGCTGCCTGACGGGCTTACCTTTAGGGATTTTGCCGGTTTTATTTTCACTTTAATAAATTTTAAGCCTCAATTACGGCAACCGCGGTTGCAAACGGATAATCATCACTTAATGAAATGTGCACTGTTGCATGCTTGCCGACAACGGTTTGCACATATTTTAAGGCTGCACCGTGCAATTTTACAATCGGACGACCGCTGCGTTCATGCAAAATTTCAATATCGGATAAATAAATTCCGTCTTGAAAACCGGTGCCCATGGCTTTGACCGCCGCTTCTTTAGCGGCAAAGCGTTTAGCGATATACAGCGCTCTGCTCTGCATATCTGTAAAATGGCGTAGTCCCATGGCTTGCTGCTCGTCTTCGGTCATGCTACGCTTAACAAAGCGTTCTAAAAATTCGTTGCTCTTTTCAAGGCGGGTAACATTAACAATGTCGGTTCCTATACCAAAAATCATTTGTAACCTTTCAGGCGTTTATTGCGCCGCGCGTGAAACATAACTTACCACCTTTGAAGCCTTTAATGCCGCAATTATGGTGTTTAAGTGTTGCAAACCCTTAACATCCAAATCAATTAAAAGTTCAAAATAGTTTAAGGTGCGGTACACAATGTTTAAGTTTGAAATGTTGGCTCCTTGTTTGGCAATCAGGTTAGATAAATCGCCAAGCGCGCCCGGCTCGTTGCTGAGCATAACTTTAATACGAGCGGTGTGCAGCTCTTCTTCAGCGTTATCACCCCAATCAATATCAAGCCAACGCTCCGGCTCATTGCTGTATTGCTCCAACGCTTTGCAGTCTATGGTATGCACGGTAACGCCTTTGCCGGTTGTTACAATACCGACAATCCTATCGCCCGGCAACGGGTGGCAGCAACCGGCAAAATGCACTGCCATATCGCTGATAAGTCCTTTAATTTTAAGTGGTTCAGATTTTTTCTTTTTGCGGAAGCCCGGAACTTTAATTGAATTAACCACCTTTTCAAGCTTAGACTGCTTGTAGGCGGGGTAAATAGCCTTTAAAACGTCCCAACCGCTGATTAACCCCTCGCCGACTTTGGCGTATATGTCTTCAATCGTTTCTGCTTCAAAGTTCTGCATAACGCCAACCAAACCTTTATCATTCAGCTCCATATTTTCACTTTTAAACAGACGGTCAAGCATTTCTTTGCCAAGATTGATAAACTGCTCGCGTTTAACCGCGCGAACATAACGGCGAATCGCCGCCTTGGCTTTGCCGGTAACCACAAAGCGCTCCCATTCGGTGGAGGGGTGCTGCGCCTTTGAGGTTAAAACCTCAACCTGATCACCGTTTTGCAACACGGTGCGCAAAGGCTTAATCTCGCCGTTTACTTTGGCGCCGACGCAGGTGTTTCCTACTTTAGAATGCACGGCATACGCAAAATCAACCGGTGTTGAACCGCGCGGCAAACCGATTAAATCGCCTTTCGGCGTAAAGCAAAACACCTGATCATTATACATTTCAAGCTTGGTGTTTTCTAAAAACTCTTCCGGATTGGCAGCCTGATCCAAAATTTCCAACAACTCTCGTATCCACCTGAAATTACGTCCTTCGGCTTTTTGCCCCTGCTTATAAGCCCAGTGCGCCGCCACGCCTTTTTCAGCGATTTCATGCATTTCATAAGTGCGGATTTGAATTTCAATGCGGGTATCTTCCGGACCGATTACACCGGTATGAATTGATTGATAGCCGTTGGGTTTTGGGGTGGAAATATAATCTTTAAACCGGCGCGGCACCATGTGATATTTGCTGTGAATAACCCCCAACGCCTGATAACAAGTGGCAATATCTTCAACGCAAATGCGGAACGCCATAATATCGGAAAGCTGCTCAAACGAAGCATTTTTCTGCTGCATTTTGCGCCAAATGGAATAAGGCGCCTTTTCACGTCCGGTCACTGTGGCCTTTATGCCGTTTTCAGCCATATCCTTTTCAAGTTGAGCAATAATTTTAGGAACAATGTTGCTGCCTTGCTCACGCAAAAAGTTTAGGCGGGCAATAATAGAGTCGTGCGCTTCTTTATGCAGTTCGGCAAAGGCAATTTCTTCCAATTCGTCTTTAACTTCCTGCATGCCGATGCGCTCAGCCAGCGGAGCATAAATATCCAATGTTTCACGAGCAATGCGCTGACGTTTTTCCGGCGGACAAAAATGCAGCGTACGCATATTGTGCAAACGGTCGGCAAGCTTAATTAACAAAACCCGAATATCATCTGACATAGCGAGCAAAAGTTTGCGGAAATTTTCTGCCTGCTTGCTACTACCTGATTTTTGTTCAATCATCGCCAATTTGGTTAAGCCGTCAACCAAAGAGGCTACCTGATCGCCGAACAGCTCGCGAACTTCTTCAACGGTGGTATCGGTATCTTCAACGGTGTCATGCAAAAGGCCGGCAATAATAGAGGCGGAATCCAGCTTAAACTTAGTTAAAATACCGGCAACCTCAATCGGGTGCGAATAATACGGATCGCCCGATGTGCGCAATTGTCCGCCGTGTTTTTTCATGGCAAACACATACGCCCTGTTTAACGCGTCTTCATCTGCTTCAGGGTCATACGATTTAACCAAATCAACTAATTCATACTGTCTTAACATGCAACCTCTGCCAACATCGTAAACTTTTAATTTAAAAAATTAAAGCAGAATATGCGCCGGAGAAAACCTCTTTGAAACATATTCTGCTTTAGTTTACTGCTTAAAGCTTTAGATTGTCTTAATATGATTAAAAATCGTCGCCGTCATCAGAAAAATCATCAGACATATCATCATCGCCCAAATCAGCGGACGAATTATCAAAATCGTCATCAGTGTCAAGGTCGCCATCGGTATCGTCTAACGAATCGTCACCATCATGAATCTGCATAGAATCGCCAAGATCAGAATCAAGCAACATGCTGCTGTCAAACTGATTATCAAGCCCTGAAAGTTCTTTTTCAGCGGCCATAATTTCAAGCTCTTCTTCCTCAGGCTCTTCAACTTCAACATATTTTTGAAGATTCATTACCAAAGATTTTTGCAATTCTTCAATGCTGACTTTACCTTCGGCAATTTCACGCAAAGCAACAACCGCGTTTTTATCGTTGTCACGTTCAACCTGAAGCGGCGAACCGGCTTCAATATCTTTAGCGCGCTGAGCCGCAACCATTAACAATTCATAACGGTTAGGAACTTTTTCAACGCAATCTTCAACTGTAACTCTTGCCATTTTTTTCCCTTACATATTTGAGTTGGAACACATTTTGACAATTTTATACATACTCTGAAGCATAAATGCAACAGATTTTTTAAAAAATATGTTTAATTTCCAAGCGGAACGCTGACCAGCATTCCGCCAAGCGGAGTTATTTTTTCTTTTAAGAGAGTTTCGTTTTTGAAAACCGTAAACACATCATCGCGCGGAGCTTTATACATCTCAATAACGCCCTGCATAGTGGCGAGCTGATTATCGCGCCATTGCGGCTTGAGCGCCTGAATATACGAATCATACACGCCGTTGCGATACATTCTGATACTGGCGAGTTTACTTGAAGTTATACGGGCAATGCGATAAGCTTTTATGGTTTTGTCGCAGGTGTACGCCCAATCGTTAAGGTCAAAACCTTCGGATGAATACACCTTGGCAAACTCGGTTTCAAGCCCTGCCCATTTTACTTTAAGAGCCAATCTTTGGCACGGATTAACTGCGTCTTTTAATGAGTTAAGCGCAAGCGCCGTGCCGTTTTTTTGCTCCCAATAATCCATCAGACTGCCGGCATAAACCAACTTAACAATATTTTCAGGAGTGCTGAATTGTTTGATATTATCCAATGTGCCGGCAAAAGCCTTAACATCGGCGCCGGTCAAAGGCGAAGTCGGCGTTATGTGCAGAGTGCGGAGCTTATCATAGCCCGGCTTGTTATCTGCACGCGCGGCGCCGCCGAACCCTTCATTGGGGATTTGACTTAAAAGTTCGGCATAAAACTCAGGGTCATATTTTATTTGCGGCTGTTTGGCCGGACGCAGGCGCGGTTTTTCAATATGTTTGTTATTTTCAGGCCACATTTCGGGCATAAGCAAAATATAAAGATTCGGCGACAAAAACTCTAAATCTTCAATGCCTTGCAACTGCGGAGCAACGCGCTCGGGAAATTTATTTTTAGTTTCTTTAATGCCGGGCATATTTAAAATTTTTTCAGAGATGCCGGGGGCTTTGTGCAGTGCCGGGCCGATATAAGGATAATATTCTTTCGGTAATGATTTAATCATGGCGTATAAATCATCTTCACCCGGAGCTTTAATGCGTTTTTCACTTGTTCCGTACGCGGTGATGGTGGCGGCCCAAACGCGGTCAAACACAGGTCCCATATCCCAACTTAACAGATAACGCGGATTGTATAATTCGCTGGCTTTATCATATTCAGCTGCCAATGCTTTCAGATCAGGAATCGGTGCGTTTAAATCAACCTTGTAATATTTGGAAAATGACTGCATACTGACCGGTGCCGAAGACGAATCTTGCGCTTTGACCGCAAATGCCGCTATACATAAGAACAGTGCAAAAAGTATAAATTGTTTTTTCATAAAATTTTTCCGTTTGTTGCCATGATACTATTTACCATAACATATTATTTGTTAAAAAAAAGTGCTAATTTCCAAATTAGTTATAGACTCGCAAAGAATCTTAACGTAAACTTCAGGTAGTGGAGCAGTCGTTTTATATGAAAGGAGAATCGCGATGGCTTGGACAGATGAAATGGTGGAAGGTCTCAAAAAAATGTGGAAACAAGGTTTAACCACCAATGAAATTGCAAAAAATTTGGGCGTTTCCAAAAACTCTATTGTCGGCAAAGTTCACCGTCTTAACTTAACCGCGCGTCCCTCTCCGATTAAGAAAAAAGAAGACGATTCCGCAGTTGTTGAAAGTGTGCCGTCCGCAAAAAAAACAACGGAAACACCGGCAGAGGTGAAGCCCTTAAATGTTGAAAAGAAAATCGGTAGCAGCGCTTGCCTGAAATTGACTGAGCTTGATAATCATACCTGTCGTTGGCCGATAGGCGATCCGCGTGATGACAATTTTTGTTTCTGCGGCAAAAAAGTTCGGGGCGGTCAAACCTATTGCGAAGAACATTCCGCAGTTGCGTATGTTAAACCGAATAAAAAATAAGTTTTAAGTACTTGTGATTATGAAAACCGCACAAAATCACCCAATAAAGCAAATTGCTGCCGGAATTATTTGTTGTAACGGTAAAGTGCTAATTGCTCAGCGTCGGCGCGGCAAAGACTTGGAATTTTTTTGGGAACTTCCGGGCGGAAAGCTTGAGGCTGGCGAAACTTTGGAACAATGCTTGGCTCGCGAGTTGATTGAGGAAATGGATTTAAAAATCAAAGTCGGCAAGCTGTTTGTAAGCTCAGTTTATGATTATGAATTTGGAGCATTTAAGGTTAACGCCTTTCTTGCGGAGTGCGAATCGCCTGAAATCCCCAAACTGTGCGAACATGAACAATATAAGTGGGTAAGCCCGACGGAAATACTTAATTATAAAATTTCACCGGCTGATGTGCCGATAGTAAAAGCTTATATCGCAAGCATTAAATAAATTATCCCCTCTGCTTTAATACAAACAGAGAGGATAATTTATACCCGAACCATAATCAAAAAAAGAAACAACATTCCGCCGCAAGTTATGCGGAAATAATTTATACACAACCGTATTTAGGGTAAAATCTCAATCGGGGTACCGTCTTTGACCGCGGCATAAATTTCTTCAATTTCTTGATTGTTAACAGCAATGCAACCTTGCGTCCAATCGGTTAAATTATGCAGTTTGCCGATAAACGGCGCGCGGTTGGGCAAGCCGTGAATCATGATGTCGCCGCCGGGAGATACTCCTATTTTTTGGGCATTGAGCTTGTCTTGCTCATTAGGATATGAAATTCTAAGCGACAAATGATAAGAGCTTTTGGGGTTGTGGTATGAAATAAAATATTTGCCTTCGGGAGTTTTATAATCTCCTTCGCGCTGCTTATGCCCAATAGGATTTTTACCCAAAGCAATATTATACGTTTTTACCAGCTCGCCATTGTGGTAAACTTCTAATTTACGGACGGATTTGCGAATAATAATCTTATCAATCGGCGGCAAGTCTGAAACAGGTTGCGGCGCCCAATTCCACACCGCAAAAACTATTACGGCTCCAATTATCAACAATGCCGAAATATAGTAAAATGCTTTCATGGGATTCTCCTTGGAAGAGATTATAAAATATAAAACATTGCCAAAGAATTAATGCTAATACAACTTATGGAAGGTGGGGATTTGTAAATATAGCAAAAAAATGTGAGCCAAAATTCTCTCAGAATTAACATTTTGAGGATTTTTATCATGACAACAATAGGTTACATCAGAGTCCGTTCAAATAAACAAACACTTGAACATCAGCGTTTTGAAATAGAAAATTTTACACTTAAAAAAGGTATATAAATTGCTATAAGGATTGAAAAAAATGTTATCAAGAAAAGCTCTTATGACAAGACGCCGATGATAGCGAGGACGCCAAGCATTTCAACCATAGACCGCCCTG
>JAJWCP010000129.1 GCA_021617435.1 Pseudomonadota bacterium | reverse complement strand
CGCATCTTGTTTTCACTTCCATGGAAAATTAGAATTTAAAATAAAACAATGAAAGGTAACTAGCATGGATATTAATGAATTTGCTGATTTAATAGAACGGTGTAAGATGTCTGTTGATGAGCAAGGCAAGATGACATTTACTCCTCGTTACTATAAAGATGAGCGCAGGGTTGCGGAAATTATCAAAAACAATAAAATGGAGCATCTTTCGTTTACTGATTTGCAAGCGATTTCTAAAAATTTTGCTCCTCTTTATCAGGCAAGAAGAAAATTGCAGGCAAAGCGGGCAGAGGAGTTTACTTCTTTATCGCCCAAGCAAATTGCAGAGCTTTCAACCGAGCAGAAACTTGATTATTTGGAGGCGGTGTTTCCTAAATGGCAAGAACCGGACGAATTGCTGAAAGTGTGTGCTAAAAATGGGCAAAATATTAAAGCCGCGCTGTATGGAATTAAATTTCCGGAGAGCTTTTGGAAGTCTGAGAAAAAATCGGCCGAAAGATACGCCTCTTTAATTGCCAATCAGCCGGAGCTGTGTGATAAGCTCAAAAATTGGCAGCAAACTTCATTAGCTGATAAAAAAGCAGCAATTATGCAAGCGGCGGAAGTTTTTGAATATGTTTACGGGGTGGCGCCGAAAATTGAATTTTTTACAGAAGAACAGGAAAGGGCTAAATTGTTGGCGGATGGATTGAATAAAGACGTGCATATTAACGCCGCGTACCAGCAAGGTGACACGCTCTATTTTAATGAAGACCGTATGCAGCAAAGCGATAACTTTTTTGCCGTTTCGGTTTTGTTGCATGAGGGAACGCATTTAAGGCAAGATACGCAGAGTTTTAATGACAAATTAGTTGACCGCATATTTGATTGCAATATGTGCTATGTTTCATATTATGACCGCAAAAAGAACGACAAACAAAGCGCGGAGTATATGGATTTATATACTGCAAATCCGATTGAAGTTCATGCGCACGCGGTGCAAGATTATATGGAGCAGCGTTTTCCGGAGCTTAGCGGAATTAAAAAGGTTGACGGTGCTGAAAATGCGGTGGCGGATAAAATTCATAACAAAGCTTTTACAATGGCAAAAATCGCGCAGGCGGGTTTAAGGGAAAAATAACAGAGAAAGTTTTTTATGCCAGGTATTCATTTAATGACGGGTTTTATCGGTTTTGGTAAAACCACAATCGCTAAAATGCTGGAAAAAAGTTTGCCGGCGGTGAGGTTCACGCATGATGAAATTATGCGCGAGCGTTATGGCCGCGCGCCTGATGATTTTCAAAAAAAATATAAAATCGTTGATGATTATATCAAGGCGCGGGCGGAAGAATGCGTCAACAGCGGGAAAAATGTGATACTTGATTACGGGTTTTGGACGCATGAAAGTCGCGAACAATATTATAATTGGGCAAAAAATTTGACGGACGATGTGTTTTTTCATCTGGTAAAGTGCGATATTAATGAGGCAAAGCGGCGGGTTTTGGCGCGAACTAAAAATGATGATGACGCATTAATGATTGATGAAAATATTTTTGATGAATTACTTAAAAAATACGAGCCATGGTCGGCTCAAGATGATTATCCGCTAGTTTGGCATAACGCAGAAAATAAAGACTATATCGGACAGTTGGTTTTAGTTGAAATTGACCGTCCGATAGGGAGTAAACATCCTAAATACGGATTTGAATATCCGGTTAATTACGGCTATGTTCCGTTTACAAGGTCGGGAGACGGGGAAGAATTAGATGCTTATGTTTTGATGATTAATGAGCCGCTTAAAAAATATGTAGGGCGCTGTATCGGAGTTATTCATCGCACTAATGATAATGATGATAAGCTTGTTGTGGTACCGGAAGCGTTTAATTTGGTAGATGAAGATATTGAACAAGAGGTAGCCTTTCAAGAGCGCTGGTTTAAGCATGTTTTAATCAGAGAGTGAATGGCTAAAATGTCCTCAAAAAGTTAAATTTGAGAAGATTTTAGCTCGCGTTTTTTTTTTGCAATATTTACGAGTCCGTGCTGCGCATAAGTTGTATTAAACCGTCCCGACTTTGGCACCCATTCATAGAGGGTAATTCATAATACCGGTATATAAATTGCTGAATTTGCCGTTTATTTCCAAAAGATTGCAAGGGTGCAAACGGAGTCGGTATCTTTGCAATTGTTGCAAATGGTGTTTATTGTTTCCAAAGATAAATCGCGTAGGCAGGTTACATATTTATTGCAAGCTTTATCGCCTTGTATAACTTCAGTTTGTGAATATGAACCGCTATTTCTATTAAATGTCCTTAATCCTGCTAAATCAGCGGAATTTTCTTTGGCGGCAATGAGGATGTTTCGGCAGACTTCATGTCCTTCAGTAGAAGGATTGAAATTAAAAGATATTACTCCGACATTATCTTGTCTTTGTGTACCGTCGGACGCTGTCCATTTTGATTTTGACCATTCTACTCCGATTTTGTTTTTAAACCAGATGTCTCTTAATTCTTTTGCCGGTTCATTGCCATCACGTTGATAAATAATGCCGTCAGGGAGCAGATTTATTTTATACAACAGTTGATTATAATATGTGCTGTTATCGCCGCTATGTTCCAGTTTATCTTTGATTGAGAGTACGTTATTTATCAGCATATTAACAGCCTCAGCATGTTTATTAAGCTTATATTTCATCATTGCTTTGCCATATCCGGCAATCGCGCCGACGGATAGAACCCCAATAATAGCCAGAACGCCAAGCATTTCCACCATAGACCGACCGGTACAAAAACCGTCATTATCGGGCT
>JAJWCP010000128.1 GCA_021617435.1 Pseudomonadota bacterium | reverse complement strand
ACTGACAACAAGCGGAATATTTTTGTTGATAACCTTCAGCAAAAGATTGTGACAAGGGAAAAAATCATCAGATTTACGCAAACCTTTAGTGCTTAATTCCGTTGCCGTATTATTTAAGGCAAGAGATTTTATAATCTCATCATAATCATTATCATACAGCGATTGATTATAATTTTTAACCTTACGCACATAATCAAGATGCGCCAAAAAATTAAACAATCGGCTGTCAACAGCACGTTTTACCGTTTGCAAATGACGATGTACGTATGTTTCCACCGGCTCCGGCTTTTCATTATCAGGCAATGAATTATAGCAACTTATATCAAGCAGATATTCGCCATCTTCACTCAAGAAAAAATGATTTCCGGTCAACATATAATCATAATCAAGATTTTGGCGGAATTTTTCAAATTCTTTCTGCCAACCGTCATAAATAAAATAATCAACCTCATAGCCGACACGCACCTTCAAAGAAGGATATTTTTTCGCCAAAGAGCGCACCTCTTCAGCATGACGGTTAAACACAGGCAACGCTTTATCAAAATCATCGTAAGCAATATTAGTTTGATTATGAGCTTTCAAAAACTCATAATAAGGAACTCTTTTAATGTTTTTATGGATAATCATGTGGTCAGAAATACCAATTTCAGACCAACCGAGATTAACCGCCTGAGCAAGCATTTCATCAACCGTATTAACACCGTCAGAAAAAACCGTATGCGTATGATAACTAAAATTTTGCATTTATTTACTCTTTAAATACCCTAAAATTGCCGTTATCGCCGCCGGAGTTACGCCGGTAATTCTTGACGCTTCCCCGATAGTTGCCGGACGAATTTTACTTAATCTGTCTACCATCTCGCGCGAGAGACCGCCAATTTGATGATAATCTATATCATCACGCAAGCGCAAATTTTCATCCTTTTTAAAAACTTCAATATCTGCAAGTTGCCGCTTAATATAACCGGCATAGCGCGATTCAATTTCAACCTGCTCATAAATTTCAGAGTTATATTTACTGATTTCAGGAAACAACTTCAAAATTGATTCACGTGAAACATCATTATAACTCATTAAATGATAAGCAGTTCGCTTGGAACTGTCATGATTAACGGCAATTCCCGCTTCTTTTAACGAATCATAATCAACTTTTAACGTTTCAGAAAGCTTACGTAACTCATCAATCGCTTGTTTTTTTGCTTTAAATACACTGTATCTGTAATCAGAAACACATCCTATATCATATCCCTTTGCAGTTAAACGTATATCGGCATTATCAGCGCGCAAATATAAGCGATATTCTGAGCGGGAAGTAAACATACGATACGGTTCATCAACACCTTTAGTGATTAAATCATCAACCATAACGCCAATATAACCTTCACTACGATCAATTACAAATTCCCTTCCCTTGCCTTCTGCATTTAGTGCAGCATTAACTCCGGCAAGCAAGCCTTGCGCCGCCGCCTCTTCATAACCGGTAGTTCCATTTATTTGTCCGGCTAAAAACAAACCTGGAACTTTTTTAACCTGTAAGCAATGATTAAGTTCGCGCGGATCAACAAAATCATATTCAATAGCATATGCAGGACGTAAAATTTCAACATTTTCCAACCCCTCCATAGTATGAATAAACTGCTCTTGAACATCAGCTGGCAACGAAGTTGAAATTCCGTTAGGATAAGCAACATCAGTATTTAAACCCTCAGGCTCTAAAAAAATTTGATGACTGGTACGGTCGGCAAATTTAACCAATTTATCTTCAATACTCGGACAATAACGTGGTCCGACACCGGTAATTAACCCTGAAAACAATGCGCATTTGGAAAAATTATCTCGGATTATTTTATGAGTATGCTCATTGGTATGAGTAATATAACATTTAATTTGAGGATTTGTAATTTTATCGGTTAAATACGAAAAAGGTTCCGGATTATCATCACCGCATTGTTCCGCTAAAATACTCCAATTGATAGTTTTACCGTTAAGTCGCGCCGGTGTTCCGGTCTTCAACCGGCCGGTTCTTAACCCAAATTTATTTAAATACGGTGTTACACCAACACAAGATACATCGTTCACACGTCCGCCGACCAAGGATTGATGACCGATAAACATAATTCCGTTTAAGAAAGTGCCGGTGGTTAAAACCACGGCTTTAGCCATAATTTCAGAACCATCAGCAAGCTTAACGCCAGTAATTTCCGGTTTATTATCAACAATATTTGTGAGTAATCCTTCAACCGCGGCTTCATAAATAACCAAATTATTTTGTTGTTGCAATGCAGCAAGCATATATTTTTTATATAAATCACGATCAGCCTGAGCACGCGGTCCGCGCACAGCCGGTCCTTTAGAAGAATTAAGCATTCTGAACTGAATGCCGGCTTTATCAATAACTTTTCCCATTAAACCGTCAAGCGCATCAACTTCTCTTACCAAATGTCCTTTACCAAGTCCGCCGATTGCCGGATTACACGACATTTCTCCGATAGTTGATATTTTATGGGTAATCAAAACCGTATCGGCACCCATTCTAGCCGATGCGGCCGCAGCTTCACAGCCGGCATGACCACCGCCGACAACAATAACATCATAAACTTTTTTCATGATAGACTTCCTTTGAAAATTTGTTGCCATAATACGCTAAAATTATGAGATTTCAACATAAAAACACACAAATTTATTTATATAAAAGGAAAAATTATTTTCCGATACAGAATGAGCTAAAAATTTTATCTAAAATTTCATCAACTTCAAAACGACCGGTGATTTTGCCTAATGCACGC
>JAJWCP010000028.1 GCA_021617435.1 Pseudomonadota bacterium | reverse complement strand
CATAACAGGTGGTGAGGATAGAGGCCACTCTTCTTCCGGCAGCAGTTCATCTTCCAGTGGAAGTTCTTCTTCAGGAAGCGGAGCTTCATCATCTGAAACCAACACTGAAGACAATGCCGTAAAAACCAAATATTCGGTTTCAGAGGCGGAAGCCGCTTCCTCTGAGGGCAGCACCAACTCCGTTTCTTGGACTTTTGAGTAATTTACCTTGGACAATCCCCGTTTGTGTGTTATACAACGGGGATTGTTTTATAAATAAATGAGGTAATCTGATGTGGGTGGTTTTAGCGCTGCTGTCGGCAGTGCTTTCGGCAATTTATTATCTTTCTGCACAAAATATTAAGCTTGACGCAAACACCTTTATGGTTTATCGCGGCATTTTGGTGGCGTTGCTGTTGTTTCCGGTTTTAATGTTTAATCCGGTGGAATTTCCGCGTGCCTTTTATGTTATGGCAATAACGCAGGGCTTAATTGCCGCCACGCTTGATTATGCGGTGTTTGGTATTAATAAAAATTATGGTTCGGAAACAGTCAGCTCCATTATGCCGCTATCGGTAATTATTGTTTTTGTGATGTGGTGCTTTATTGATGTTAGCTTGCTTAAACAATATTGGCAAAGTCCGTGGCGGAGCGGGGTGATTGTTATGTCATGCGCGGGCGCGGTGTTGGCGCTTAATCGTTATCATCGGGTTGCGTTCACACGAAAGGCGCTTTATAAACTTTTACCTTTGTTATTGCTGACATCGGCGTTTACCGTACTTAGCAAAATGGTTATGAATCAAATGACAAGTACGCCGCTTTGGGGCGCGTTGTGGCAAAGTTTTATAATTTCAGCGGTGGTTGCAGTGGTGCATTTGGCAATATACTGTAAAAAGAGACTTTCTCTCAAAAATTTAATATTGCCGCAAAATTTGCTGAGGGGACTGATTTTTATTTATATGATTGGCTTTTTGAGCGTGAAATCATTGGCGTTTTATTATGCGCAGAATCCGGCTTATGTGGCGGTGCTTGCTTATACTTCGCTGTTTTGGGTTATGCTATTTGGTCGCAAGTTTAAAGTGTTTAAGTTTAATAAGCCTGACGAGCAAACCGCGGTAGGATGGAAAATTTTGTTTTTAGTTTCAGTCTTGGTGTTGATATTGGCGGTCAATTAATCTATCAGCGTATTTTCCACTTAATTTGAAAGGTGGCGTTTTGCGTGCCGATTTGCTTGTTGCAGATAGTGTAAATATCATCAAGCGTTACATCTTTTAAGCACCTTCTTCCGGCTAAACACTCTTCATTGCCGAAAAGCCTCCCTGTGTTGGTGGTGCCGTCTTTGCTGGCGGTGATGAAGTCCCAAATATTGTCGGCATTTTCTTTGGCTGTTAGAATAACGTTTTGACAAATGGCTAAGTTATCGGCAGATTTTGTTTTTAGTACCGGAGCAATGCCTTCTAAGAATATATGAGTGTCGGTTGAGTTGATAAATGAAGCCCACTGTATGCCGAATACATCTTTTAGGAATTCGGTGTTTTGTATCATTTCAGTTGGAATTTCGCCCATCTTAATGAAATATCGCGTTAAATCAGGAGTGTTTCCGCCGCTGGCATGAAGGTTATCAAAGCTATGTATGTTGCGGGCAATGGTATTGATTACGGTATTCAATTGCTCCGCTTGTTTATTGAGTTTATACTTCATCATCGCCTTGCTATATCCGGCAATAGCGCCGACGCTAAGTACTCCAATGATTGCTAAAACGCCGAGCATTTCCACCATAGAACGCCCGGTGCTCGCGCTCTTTCCTAAAGTGTCACACTCCGACTTAATCGGAGTGTCTAGGTCAAATAAAGAAGCAAATTTATTTGACCTGGATATTCGGGTCAAGCCCGAATATGACAGAGTGTGATGTAAAAAGCGGCTAAAATATGATTTCATAGCTAAAATCCTCTCAAAAAGTTAATTCTGAGAAGATTTTAGCTCGCGTTTTTTTTTTGCAATATTTACGAGTCCGGGGTGTGTATAAGTTGTATAATAAAAAAGCTCCGATTTTATCGGAGCTTTAAGGATTAAAAGTTATTTTTTTCAATATCTAAAAAGTATTCCACGGTTTTGAGAGAGAGCTCTTTGGTCGCCGGTTTGTCGCAGGCGATGATTCCGTGTTGGTGCATTTGCAGAGCGGTAATTGTCCACATGTGGTTAATACTGTCTTCAATGCCGTGTTTTAAGGCTTCGGCTTTGCTTTCGCCGGTTACCATGATGATAACTTCTTTAGCGTCTAAAATGGTGGCAACGCCAACCGATAATGCAGTGGTCGGCACGCGTGAAATATCGCCGTCAAAAAAGCGCGAGTTTGCTTTAATGGTGCTTTCGGTTAAAGTTTTAATACGAGTACGTGAACTTAATGATGAAAACGGTTCGTTAAAGGCAATATGTCCGTCATTACCGACCCCGCCCAAAAACAGATGAATGCCGCCGGCATCGCGAATGGCTTGTTCATAATTGTTGCACTCTTTTTCAAAATCAGTGGTCATGCCGTTTAACATGTGAATGTTCTGCGGCTTAATGTTGATGTGTTTGAAAAAATTTTCATCCATAAAATAACGATAACTTTGTTTGTCAGTCGGTTTTAAGCCGACATATTCATCCATATTGAAAGTTACCACGTTTTCAAATGAAACTTTGCGGTTTTGATATAAGTTAATCAGCTCTTTGTAAACTCCGAGCGGGGTTGAGCCGGTTGGCAAGCCCAAAACAAACGGTTTGTCTTTGGTGGGTTTAAATTTGTTAATGCGATAGACAATATAGTTTGCTACCCATTTGGCTACGGTTTCATAGTCAGGCTTTATAATTACACGCATAATTCTTTTCCTTTATGATAGAGATTACCTTTTATTGTTGTGTATAAAATGTTTAAGTTTTTGTTAAAGATGACCAAATCGGCATCATATCCCGGAGCAACCAGCCCGAGATGCTCCTGACGCATAATTCGCGCCGGATTGGTGGCTGCCATGTGAACAGCCTGTTCAACCGTGAATCCGTATGAAACAATATTGCGGACGCTGTCAATCATGGTAAGAGCAGAGCCGGCAATAACGTTGTCGGATTTACGATAAAAGCACTTGTCTAAATATACTTCTTCACCGTTGGCAATTAAAGGTCTTTTCTTTTGTTTGGTTGGTTTTAATGAATCGGTGACAAGCACGATTTTATCAAGCGATTTGCAGGTTAGCAAAAATTTGATAATATCGGGGTTAATGTGAATTCCGTCGGCGATAACCTCGCATGACAGCTCAGGGTGAATAAACACTGCGCCGACAACTCCGGGGTCGCGGTGGTGCATACGGCTCATGGCGTTGAACAAATGCGTTACGTGCAAAATGCGCACCTGCATGCCCTCAACCATTTGCGCATAAGTGGCGTTGGTGTGTCCTGCTTGTAAAATTATGCCTTTTGAAAGGCAGTAAAGAGCCAGTTCACGCATGTGTTTAAGTTCGGGAGCCACGGTCATATTAATAATATGTCCTTCCGAGGCGTTCCATAATTCTTCCATTAAATTAAGGTCAACCGGACTTAATGAATCCGGAGTCTGCACGCCTAAGCGCTCCGGCGATAAAAACGGTCCTTCAAGATGTATGCCCAAAATGCGGGCGCCTTTTTCTTGCCCCATGGCTTCAACAATGGCGCGAATACCTTTGAGCAATTCATCGCGCTTTGCGGCGTATAAAGTTGGTATAAATGAGGTCACGCCGTATTGCGGCAAAATTTCCGACATTTGTAAAATGGAGTTTATGCTATAATCATCAGTGCCGAAACCGCCGATGCCGTGGATGTGGGTATCTATCAAGCCGGGAGCGACGTATGCGCCTTTGGCATCAATAAAAACAGTGTCAGCCTTAAAATTTTTTTGCGCAAAACGAGCCTCGTTAAACACGTCAATAATTTTGTTTTGTTTGATTAAAACGGCGCAGTTTTTCATCATGGAATAGCCGTTTAGAACCGTTGCGTTATGAATACATATAGCTGATACCATGCAAATTCTCCATTTAATAATGAGGGGGAGGCGTTTCTTCGCTTAAAGGCTTAATGTTTTCATCGTCAAGCATACCGGCTAATACTTTGTTTTCTTTGTGTAGTTTGTCAATAAGCTGACCTTGATTGATAACAACCTCATTTAATTCGTCAACCGTTTTTTGCAGATTGGCGATGGCCATTTCAATGTTAATAAGACGTTCTTCCGAGTTCATTATTATTCTCCGGTATGTTTATATCAGCAAGTTAACATACTTATTTACGGCTTGCAACCGCAAAAGCAAAATGTAAACTTAAATTTATTCTGCCGGATAACCGATTACCTGATTGAAAGTTACAATTTCATCATCAGCCAAATTAAGCGCTTGATGCAAAGCCTCGCGGTCAATGGAGCCTCTGACCACTGAAGACAAACCTTGTTCGGCGGCGTATAATGAAACGTTTTCATAGGCGGAGCCGGAGTGAGCATCGGCAAATTTTTTATCGCCGGCATAAATTAATTGTAACGGCGCATCTTTCACAAAATCTTGCTTGGCGATAAGAGGCATTAAATCAGGTATTTCAAGTTGATTGAGAGTATTTGCTTTGCCGTTGTATTGCCAGGTTTTGCCATTGTAAATTACAAACACTTTCAAATTTTGCCGATTCATGGCGGTGGGAATAGTGCGGGTATTGTGACTGTTGGTGCCGAACGCCGCCCATAAAATGTTGCTCAAAGTTTGCTCTGAAATCGGTTTATTGCTGTATGCGCGAGTGGTTTTACGGGCATCTATGGTTTGTAAAAGCGGTGATGATATATCAGGTTGGGGTAGGTTAAGAGCCTGAGAGGCGCCGCAGATTAAAAGCAAGCTTAAAAGAGCACAGCAAAAAATGGTGTTTTTCATTAATTATCCTTTCATGATGTTTGTTTTTTATACGGATTTTAACTCAGGTTTCGGTTTTTGCAATAGGTGTAAAGCGTTTTTGTGCATAATTATAATTAACGCAATATTTAAGGTTGGCGTTATATATTCAGTATAAAGGAGGAGCAATATGATGTTGCGGTATAATATGATTGCGTTGCTTGTTTGCGCGGCTTTATTATCGGCTTGCGATAACGGAGAGTATGATTATAAAGACTTAAATTGCAGTAAAGGCATGGTTTGCCAAACCAAAAGCGGCAAACCGGTTACCGGTATGGTTAAAACTTATTATCCTGACGGCGAGTTAAAGCGAACCATAACTTATGTAAAAGGTTTGCGTGAAGGAATGATGACCGATTATTATAAAAACGGAGTAATTAAAGCTGAAGTCATGTATCATAATAATTTGGTGGATGGGAGCGCAAAAGCCTATTATGAAAACGGCGTGTTGGCCGGTGATTGCAATTATACATGTGAAAAACTGGACGGAAGCTGCGCATTATACAATGAAGACGGCAGTTTGGACGCAGAGGAAACTTATCACAACGGAATTGAAAACCGCGAGGTTTTGCGCTATATGAACAGAGTTGCGGTTTTAAAATCAGAATTTAAGAATGGTGTTTTAATCGCACGTGAAGTTTATGATGAAAATGGCGCGGTACAGTCTAAAATATTTGCCGATAATGCGGAGGAGATTAATCGTTATCAAACTTATTATCCGAACGGGGCTATGAAAATTGACGCGGAAACCGCAGGCGGTAAAGTTGAGGGTAAAGTTAAAGAATATTATGATAACGGACGGCTTAAAAGCGAGTATCAGGTTAGAGGCGGCGGGCTTATCGGCGATTACACCGCATATCGTAAAAACGGCAATATCAGCTTTGCCGCGACTTACCAAGAAGGAAAAGTGCCGGAAGGCGAAGAAAGAGTGCAAGCGGCGGTGGTTGAAATGAAACTCCGCTTTATGCGCCACGAAATTAAAAATATTTTAGACGCTAATTAAGAACAGCCCCGATAGTTAAAGTTATCGGGGGTGAATTTTAAAAGAGCTGCGCCAAAAAATTTTGTAAGGCATTTTCATTATGCCACCAGATTTTTATTTTAAGCACCTTAAAATGCGAACGCAATTCCGGCGGAATTTTAACAAAATCTTTGGAGGTTGTGTAAATATCCAAATTATTTTTTTGCGCAAAATCAATTAAGGAATTTAATTCGGCACGGGTGTAAAAATGGTGGTCGGGAAAGCTAAAGTTACGGTTGATGTTAAACCCGCATTTGCTCAGTGAAGCAAAAAATTTTTCAGGGTGCCCAATACCGCAAAAAGCTACAATGTTACGATTGGTTGTTTCAGGATTTTCTTCTTTAATTTCGCCATAAAATATCGGTAAATCGGTTTGAGAGGCAATTTGTTTTTTATCTTCTCCTAAAATAATAACGGCTTGCGCGCGTTTGATGCCCTTGTCAAAGGGTTCGCGCAACGGACCTGCCGGAATAACGCGTCCGTTTCCGATGCCGTAATTGCCGTCAAAAACCAAAAAAGAAAGGTCTTTGTGTAAGGTCGGATTTTGAAAACCGTCGTCCATCACCAAGCAATCGGCGCCATCGGATATTGCCAATTTAGCGGCGCCGGCGCGGTCAGGGTTAACTACCGCGGGGGCGGCTTCCGCAAGCAACAGCGGTTCATCGCCAACTTGTTGAGGGGTGTGAACCTTTGGGTTAACAATAACGTTGCGTAAAGCTCCGCCGTATCCGCGCGATATAAAATACGGATTTTTACCCATGCTGTGCAACAATTCAGCAATGCTGAGCGAAACCGGAGTTTTTCCGGTTCCGCCGGCAGTTAAATTGCCGATGCAAATTACCGGACATTCGGCTTTATAAGGAATGCGGCTTTTTAAACGCCTTGCCGTGGCGGTAGCGTAAATTGCGGCGAAAGGCTGCAAAATAGAGGATACAAAGCCTCGTTTAGTCCAAAATTCCGGCGTTTGCATGAGAGTTAATCCAAGTAACCTCTGATTTTTTCAACAATACCATCAAGCACTTTGGCTTCACTGGTTGCCCAGTTATAGGCAAGACTGCGTTTAGCTTCCAAAAGCTCAGGATTGGTCATTAAGTTTTCAACGGTGTCAATCAATTCTAAAACATCGTTTACCTGAATCACGGCATCGGCTTTTTTGGCGCGGTTCATGGCATCGGTAAAGTTATGCATGTGCGGACCGACAATAACGGCATCACGATAACGCGATGGTTCCATAAAGTTTTGTCCGCCGTGCGGAATAAGAGAACCGCCGATGAACACAACCGGAAACAGCTCATACCAAATACCAAGTTCGCCAATAGTGTCGGCAACATAAACATCGGTATCAGGGGTGATTTTTTCACCGGCGGAGCGCAAAGCAACTTTTAAGCCAAGCTCTTTAATTAAGCGCTCTTTAATTTCAGTGCCGCGATGCGGGTGGCGCGGAGCCATAAAGGTGAGCAAGTGCGGAATTTTTTGCTTCATATCTTTAATAAAACGGGCGATTTTAAATTCCTCATCGTCATGCGTGGAGCTGACAAGCCATGTCGGACGACCGCCGATTTGGTCGGCAATATCTTTTTTCTTTTCAGGGTCAACCGGCAAGGGAAGACCGGCATATTTAAGGTTGCCTAAGCACAAGGTGTTTTTAGCGCCCAAAACGCGTAGGCGGTATGTGTCTTCTTCAGATTGACCGAGGCATAAATTAAAGCAGTCTAAAATTTCTTTAATAACAAATTCAAACTGCTGCCATCTTTTGAATGAGCGGTTGGAAATACGTCCGTTTACCAAGATGAGCGGAATGTTTTTGCGCTTGATACAAGAAAGCATTGCCGGCCAAAATTCAGATTCAAACCATAAAGCGATATTCGGACGCCAGTGCCTTACAAAACGAGCGGCAAACACGGGGTTTTCAATCGGCAAATATTGATGAAAAGCGCGTTCCGGCAAGCGCTTTGCCATAATTTCAGCTGAAGTTAAGGTGCCGGTGGTGACCATAACATGCGCGTCAGGATAAATTTCAAGCAAGCGGTTAATAAGCGGCAACATAGAGATTGATTCGCCTACTGAAGCTCCGTGCATCCAAATAAGTTTGCCTTCCGGACGCGGCTTGGTCGGTTTACCGATTCTTTCATTAAAACGTTTAATATCTTCTTTGCCGTTCTTTTTGCGTTTTTCAATATAGCGGCTGATGGCAATCGGATACAAAAAGCGAATTAAGGTGTTGTAGATTTTCATTAACATTTATTTGTTCCTTTTAAGTTTATTAAATTTATCCTTTAATGGGCGGTTAGTATTATTAATGTTTATTTTTTTTGGGTATCACGCTTTTTTTTAGGCGCGGTACCTTTGGGAATATGCGGCATATTAAGCTCTTTGTCAAGCTGCCAGGTAAGCTCGTTTAAGCGGTTTTCAATTTTTTGGCGATATTGTTCAAGCTCTGCTTCAGTTGCGTTTTGAGGAATAAAGAACGGTTCTGTGGCGGCGCAAATTCCGCGGTTAAAAGGTGTTGGAAACAACATGCGGTCCCAACTTTTTTCCACGATGTGTGAATTTGCTATGCTGTACGTAACCCCAATAATCGGCTTGCCAGTTTTTTGCCCGTAAAACACCGGACTTGGCGATAAAGTCATGCTCGGACCTCGCGGACCGTCAGGAATGATGGCAATGGTTGTTCCGCCTTTAAGCTCGTGCATTAGGGCAACGGCGGCGGTTTTTGCGTGCTCGTTTGATGAACCAGGGATAATTCCGATACCGAAACGGCGCAGTAGACCTACCATCATTTGTCCGTCACGATGAGGCGAAACCAAAGCTTTTAGGGCTTTGCGCTTGTCCCAAAAATACGGAATCATCGGGACGCGTCCGTGCCAGGCAATAAAAATTACGCTGCCGTATTTTTCAAGATTGTTGTAAAAATTGTTGATGTCGCGCACTTCCCATTTGGTGGTGGCGGCAATTAAACGAATATACCAATACGCGACAAAGCTGATGACTTCTGCCGCAAAGCGCGATTTGGTTATTTTTTTTACAAAGTCTTTAAATTTACTCATTTACCTGCCTGTACTTAGGTTTTATACCATAATATACGCTTTTTTTTAATCTGCAATCTTTTTTAGCGATATATAACAAAATCTATGTGGATTAAAAAGTTTTCGCATTGCCTATCTTGCCAAATGTTTATAGATTTCTTATATAGTACGTGATTAAAATTGTAAACATAATATGAAAGTGTCTTGAAATATGCCTGAACAGAAAAATAATGAGTTGATTCCGGTTTTGCCGCTCAGAGATACGGTGGTGTTTCCGAAAATGATTGTACCGTTGTTTGTCGGTCGCGATAAATCAATTAACGCATTGCAAAAAGTTAATGATTGCAATGGCAATGTTGTATTGGTTACGCAAAAAAAAGCCGATGACGAGGCGCCGATGCAAGATGATGTTTATAACATCGGTACGCTCGGTAAAATTTTGCAGATGCTGCGCCTTCCGGACGGAACGGTTAAGGTTTTGATTGAAGGAATTGATCGTATAAAGCTTGAAAAACTTAATGACGCGGGTGATTATTTAACGGCTGAAATTTCGCTGTTGCCCGAATCTGACACCGACAGTATGGAAATGGATGTGATGGCGCGCGCGCTTATTTCGCAGTTTGAAGAATATGCCAAAATTTCAAAAAAAATTTCGCCTGATGTGTTGCTTGCCGTGCACCAAATTGAAGATTCCGGCAAACTTGCCGATACAATTGCTTCGCACATGAATCTGAAAGTTGAAAATAAGCAGGCTCTGCTTGAGGCGGATAATCTGCCGGCTCGTTTTGAAAAGCTTTTGGGTTTTATGGACGCTGAAATCGCGGTGATTGAAATTGAAAATAAAATCAAGAGCCGAGTTAAGCAACAAATGGAAAAAAGCCAAAAAGAATATTACTTAAACGAGCAAATGAAGGCTATCCAAAAAGAGCTTAATGACGGCACTGAAGAAGATGAAATTTCAGTTTATACGAAAAAAATTAACAATACCCATCTTTCCAAAGAGGCTAAGGAAAAAGCGCAGTCAGAAGTTAAAAAGCTCAAAACGATGGGCGCTATGAGCTCGGAAGCAACGGTGGTGCGCAATTATTTGGATTGGCTTTTGGATATTCCGTGGAAGAAAAAATCTAAAGTTAATAAAGATTTAGCCAAGGCGGAAGAAATTTTGGAACATGACCATTACGGCCTTGATAAAGTTAAGGAGCGTATTGTTGAATATTTAGCGGTGCGGTCGCGCGCCGATAAAATTAAGGGGCCTATTTTGTGTTTGGTAGGACCTCCGGGAGTTGGCAAAACCTCGCTCGGGCAGTCAATCGCCCGCGCAACCGGTCGTAATTTTGTGCGCGCATCGCTCGGCGGTATGCGTGATGAAGCTGAAATCAGAGGGCATCGTCGCACATACATAGGCTCAATGCCCGGTAAAATTATTCAAGGGATGAAAAAGGCGGGGACATCTAATCCGCTGTTTTTGCTTGATGAAATTGACAAACTCGGTAACGACTGGCGCGGCGACCCGAGCTCTGCACTATTGGAAGTGCTTGATCCGGAGCAAAACTCAGCCTTTAACGATCATTATCTGGAAGTTGATTACGACTTGTCAGACGTTATGTTTGTAACCACGGCAAATTCGCTTGATATGCCGCGTCCGCTGTTGGATCGTATGGAAATTATCCGTTTGTCCGGTTATACTGAGGATGAAAAGGTTGAAATTGCCAAGCGCCATTTGGTACCGAAGATTTTGTCTGAAAACGCGGTGGAGTGTTCAGAGCTGACGATTAGCGATGATGCTATCCGCGATATTATTCGTTATTATACGCGCGAGGCCGGCGTGCGTAATTTGGAGCGCGAGCTTGCAACCATTGTCCGCAAAGCAATTACAGAAGTTTTGCTCTCTAAAGGCGATTGCATTAAAGCTGATGTAACGTCGGAAAATTTGGAAAAATATTTGGGTGTGCGCAAATTTTCATTCGGTATGGCCGAGCAGGAAGATCATGTTGGCGTTACCACCGGTTTGGCATGGACGGAAGTCGGCGGCGATATTTTGTTTATTGAAGCCGTAGATATGCCCGGAAAAGGCAAGGTTATGCAAACCGGCAAGCTTGGCGAGGTAATGAAAGAATCTATTGATACGGCTTATTCGGTGGTGCGCGCTCATTCTAAAGAACTTGGTATTGATCCCGAAATTTTTGAAAAGACCGATATTCATATCCATGTTCCGGAGGGAGCTACTCCTAAAGACGGACCTTCCGCCGGTATTGCCATGTATACAACTTTAGTTTCAGTTTTAACTAAAGTTCCGGTTAAAAAAGATGTGGCGATGACCGGTGAAATTACGTTGCAGGGCAGGGTGCTTCCTATCGGCGGCTTAAAAGAAAAGCTGCTGTCGGCTTTGCGCGGCGGAATTAAAACCGTGATTATTCCGAAAGAAAATGAAAAGGATTTGGCGGAGATTCCCGATAACGTTAAAATCGGCTTAAAAATTATTCCGGTTTCAGACGTTTCGGAAGTTTTGAAAATTGCTTTAAAGGGCGAAGTTAAGCCTATGTCCGAAAAAGCATAAATTAGGTATACAACCTTAACTTAAAACACATATATCAAATTTAGCATTGGTATATGTGTTTTTTCTTTACAAAGCCAAAAAGATATAGTATTGTGTTTTTGCAAGATTTAATTGTCTTGCAAGCGGAAGGATTAATGTGGATAGTTGTATTCGGTTGTCCGGAGGCGAAATTATTTATTGATTTTTAAAAATCTTGCGGTAACATACGGCAATAAGTTGCCTTGTGTGTAAATGCAGGGCCTTATCAGAAGTAATGCAGTAATGCGTTTCTTTTGCTTTTGAGCACACGGCTCACGGACTTAGAAAATCCGAGACATACAGTCGGTTTGGCATCCGTCTTGAAATAAAATGCAGGCATCTTATGTCTTATTTTATCAATAGGGCGGATGCCGGCCGAATAAGGCCTAGCCAAATAAGGTCGGGCTGTTGTATGTTGCAGTTTTCTAACATCCGCCTCACTTTTTTCAAAGTGAGGCTTTTGCATTTGACAAGATTTTGAGGTCAAATAAAAACACAATTTTATGCTGTTTATATAGGATGTTATGATGAAAAAAGACGAAAAAACAAGGGCGACCATACGCGGTCGCATTGAGGACGGGAGCCCGAATCCGGTAGATGTGCATGTTGGCAAACGTATTCGGTTGCGCCGAACAATTTTAGGATATTCACAACAACAATTAGCAATGCGTTTGGGCTTAACCTTTCAACAAGTTCAAAAATATGAAAAAGGTTATAATCGGGTTGGAGCAAGCAGGTTATGGGATATTAGCCGCGTGCTCAGAGTGCCGATGGATTTTTTCTTTGAGGATATGGATACTTCAACGACTGACCAAAGCCCGATGATGCTCGGTAATTTGTCAGATGTTGAAAAACAAGATTTAAATCAGCCGGAATTAAATAAAGATGATCCGCTGGAAAGCGAAGAATCCTTAAAATTGGTACGCGCTTTTTATAAAATTAAAAATCGTAAATTGGCGCGTTCATTATTTAATTTAACAGAACAACTTTCGGTAAGCAACGCGCAAATGCCGACTGATAAAAATAAATAATTTTATAACGGTGAGCAGGCTCTGTAATCAGTTTTTACAGAGCCTTTTTTAGTCAATACTCCAAACGATATTTATGCCGCATCTTGCTGACCCGTTGCAGGTTTTGCACATTTCATAGACATCGTTCATAGTTTTTAAGCGTAGACAATTATTTTGCTCTTTACTGCAATATTTGTCACCCCTCCATGCGTGTGTGTAATTATAGTTTCCATCATCCGAATTTAACCTACTTACATTCAGATATGATAAGTTATTGCTGAATTGTTGTGCGATATTTACAATATTTTGACATGTTTCAAAACGTGAACTTTTGTCATTTATAACAATGCCCATCAGTGTTTCATCATAGTAAGGACTATTGTTGTTTGAAAGTGTAATCCTATTATTAAACGGATCATATAAATGGCGTGTGTCGCCGTGGTGCAACATGTTAGGGTCAACCGCGTTCATTTTAATATAGTAAGGAACTAAATAAACAGATTCATTAAATTTCCATTCATGCAGATATTGGGTCATAATATTCATCAGCCAGCTTATTTGTTCCGTTTGTTTGTTA
>JAJWCP010000027.1 GCA_021617435.1 Pseudomonadota bacterium | reverse complement strand
GGACTCGTAAATATTGCAAAAAAAAAACGCGAGCTAAAATCTTCTTAAATTTAACAATTTGAGGAGATTTTTTATTATGGAATCATATTTTATCCGCTTTTTACACCACACTCTGTCACACTCCGATGTAAGAGAGGTGTTCACCTCTTCCTTGTCACTCTCCGACTTGATCGGAGAGTCCAGGTCAAACCAAGTAGCTGATTTGTCCAACCTGGATTATCGGGTCAAGCCCGATAATGACAGCTTGTGCGCAGGTCGGTCTATGGTGGAGATGTTAGGCGTGCTAGCAATTATCGGAGTATTGTCGGTCGGGGCGATTGCAGGATATAGCAAGGCGATGTTCAAATATAAACTCAACAAACAAGCAGAAAGTTTCAATATGCTATTGAACACTGCCATACAAATACAACCTGATTTAGACCGCACGCATAATACCGGAGCACTTGGCGGCAATCGTTTGCTTTATCAAGCGGGGCTTATCCCTGACGGCATGAGTTATAAAAATGGTAGAATTTATGATATATTTAATAACGAAATTATCAGTAATTATGTAACCAGCATGGTGCCTGGTGAAAATCATTATACCGAATATAAATTAATATATGACATTGGATACGGCTCTGAACAAAGCATAGAAATCTGCCGCAATATGCTTAATGTTGCTAAAGAAAATGCCGCTGATTTACCGTTCATAAAATTACGTTACGCCAAAACTTCCACAGACTCTGACGTTAGCGAAAATCGCATTTACGGTGATAAAAGGTGTACAGGCAACAATATTTGTTTGCGCAATATGGGAGTAAAACAAGCTGACGACTTTTGTTCCCCTTGCACTTCTGAAAATTACTGCGCTATTCTGTTTTCTATATACTTTAAGGACTTGCTTTAATGAGTGACGTGAAGCAAAACCCTGCGGATGGAGAGGCAGATACGCAGTAACTTTTTTCGTGGTGTACAAATAGTTACACGAGTTACAAAACCCCTAGCAGATGTCCGCCAGACGCAGGGTTTAATTTAGTCTTCAAATTTTTCAGCCCGCAACACCACTCCTCCATCAACACCGGTGATTTTTACTTTATCGCCTTTTTTAAGAGGTTCGTTGATTTCAACAAGCCAAACGGTGTCGCCGACTTTGGCTTTGGAGCGCCCGTCGGTTACATCTTCGGTTAAATTATAAACTTTTCCAACGTAGGCACCGGCCATATCGTTAAGATATTTGTATTTTTCCGGCACTTTGGTTTTATTGATAATTTTGGCGTAAACAAACCAGCCAATAGCGGCAAACGAGGCGGAAATAAGCGCAAACCAGACTAAAGTTTCAGTTGCGGTAAGAGTGCAAAAAGTAACAATAGCGCCCATTACAAAAGCGGCAAAACCAAACCAGATTAAATAAGTTCCGGGAACAAAAAACTCAAGCAGAACAAAGATTAAACCTAATGTGAACCACCCTAAATAGCCCATTTGAGATACATATTCAAAAATATCCATTTTATTTTCCTCAAAAAAGTTTCACGGAAAGCGACATTAACCGCCAACCGTGTTTTTTTACAGCTTATTTCTTTTTATCACTCATAACTTCTTTGGCAATTTCAGCAATGCCGGCAAGCGAGGAAGCTACATTGGTAACATCAGTCGGCAACATCAAAAGTTTTTGATTAGGCGAAGTTACAATACCTTGCAAAGCTTCAATATATTTTTGACCCAAAAAGTAATTTAAGGCTTGCGGGTTGCCATCATGGATAGCTTTTGAGACCATTTCAGTAGCGTTAGCTTCAGCCTGAGCCAAACGCTCGCGAGCTTCAGCCTCGCGGAACGCCGCCTCTTTTTGCGCTTCGGCTGCCAAAATAACGGCTTGCTTTTCACCTTCGGCTTTTAAAATTTCAGACTGACGAACACCTTCAGCCTCAAGCACGCTAGCGCGCTTGTCTCGCTCTGCCTTCATTTGGCGAGCCATGGAATCAATTAAGTCCGCGGGCGGCTGAATGTCTTTAATTTCAACACGGGTGACTTTAACACCCCACGGGACGGTGGCCTCATCAACTACGGACAGCAACTGATGATTAATGGTATCGCGCTGTGAAAGCAGCTCATCCATTTCCATGCTGCCCATTACCGTACGGATATTGGTCATAATCAAATTTAAGATAGCGGCATCTAAATTTTTGACCTGATAGGCGGCGTTAACCGCATTTTGGATTTGGAAAAAGAGCACGCCGTCAACTCTGACCATGGCGTTATCTTTGGTAATTACATCTTGCGACGGAACATCTAAAACCTGCTCCATACGGTTTACTTTAGCCCCGATTTTTTCTACAATCGGCAACATTAAATGAAAACCAGGTTCCATAGTACGGGTAAAGCGTCCGAAACTTTCAACCGTGTACTCATACCCTTGACGGACAATTACGACCGATGAAATTAAAACCACCAGCACGACAACTAATAAAATTATTGCTAATTGCATAGTACAGACTCCTTGCGTTACAAATTAAAACTACTGACATTTTGACAGCATAAATTTGTTTTAGCAAGACGATTTAATCAGTTATTTACAACTATTTATTTAGAACCATATCCACAAATATGATAAATTTTTACGTATTGAATATTGACAAAAAAATCAAATTGCATATAATGGCACTGTCGTTGAACATTTACAAAGGAGTTCTAGATGAATGAAAACGATGTAAATGCCTCTACTTTCAAAAGAGTGTCAGAAAAGCTGCACGCAAAAAATTCGCAAAATACAGGCTCCAATGACACTTTCGCCTCAGCTATCAGATGGTATTCGGAAAATTTGATCAGCCAGGGTGTAGAAAAAGGCATTATGCCTGCTGCAAGGAAAGATGAGCTGGTAGAAGCTACAATCAACAGCTTTAAGGTTATTTGCAGCGGCACAAACAATGCTGCCAAAGAGCACATACAAAATGATTACAGTGCTTATTTACAAAAAATGAAAAATGGCAGAACCGCATAAATTGCGTATTTCCGATATAAGGCACCCGTGCACAGGTGCCTTTCTTATATTATAAAACGATACTTTTGAGCTCATATATGACCGGAGGCAAAATTATGGAAGTTAAATTGAATGCTTGTTTAGGCAAAGGCGAAGTTGTTAACCCCAATCAGGAAGGTGTGCTGGTGGTTGATACAGGCGCCTTGCCGATTGACACATTTGCCGGAATGACCAATCAAGATGAAATTATTAAAAAATCGGTTTCATTAGGGCATGTTGACCACCATACCATTGACATGCTGCCGGCAATGACTAAGCAGCCGAAAAAATGCGCCACGCAGATGGTGGTTGATTACTTTGATGATATTTTAAAGTATTGCAAAGAGCATAATGTTACGGAAATTCAAATTCATAAAGATTCTGACATGGACGCCGTTACCGCCGCGTATCTGCTAAAAAAAGGATTACAAGAAGAGCGTCTTCCTAAATGCGCCAAGCAAATGGCTGAGATTGTTAACAAAGTTGATTATGCCGAATATAATCTTCCGCTTGATAAATATATTACCAGTTTTCCGGGTTGCATAACGGCAATTTACGGAGCAAGCAGCGCTGAAAAAGCCGCGGACATAAAAGCAAGGCAGGCTTGGAGCGAGTTTGCGCAACTGGATAATAACATTTTGCCGGAAGTTTTTAAGGTTTATGATATTTTAGCCGAAAGGATGGAAAAGAATATTCCGTTTGACCTGAACAAACTTGATATTAAAGCTTTTATTGAAAACAACCCCAAAACCGATGAAACGATTAAAAAGCATTTAGCAGAAGGCCTTGACCAAACCAAGCAAGCGCAGTTGCAATTTGAAAAAGACATTGAAACCGCGAAAATCGTTAAATTTAACTTTCATAATCCGGAAACGCAGCGCACAGAGGAAGGGCAAATGGTGATTGTGGAAAGCAAAGCGCCGCTCACCACCACTAATTTGGGATACGCTCGTTTTGGCAAAAACACGGTCATGGCGGTTTTTGCCGGTGAGCCCCGTAAAAACGGCGACTTTTTTGACATCGGCATTGCTCCCGAATCTGCCGCTATTTTGAGCGATACCATGAAGGAAATTGCTTTTGAAATGAATAAAGCGGAAGCCGGCGAGCGGTTAAAAGCGCAAAAAGAATTGCAAGATTTGGCGCAACTACCTGAGATGACCCCGGAACAAAAAAACTTATTTGCAAAGCACCAAAAGATGTTTGCGGAATTAAACGCGCTCAAAGCGGAAGGTAAAGCCAGACCGGGGCAGCCGGGCGGTAATTTGCCGGGGATTGACGACCTTGACCCAACTCCGGTGGTGGCGCGAAATACTTTAGTTCCGGCATCGCACCATACCTTAATAACTGCGGAAAAGTTTAAAAAAGTTATGACCGGCTATGCCGCCAAAACCAAGATGAACATGATGAAGCGCGTTAACACTTCCGGTCGCGATGATTAATTTTACGGTTTAAGTTAAGATTAGATATCTAAAACCATGCCGTCATACGATAAGCGCCAATTTTCAGGCAGCAAGGCAGAAACAGTATCATAATCAACCCGCGCGGAAAGGTGCGTTAATACCACCTGCTTTGGCTTTAAGATATTAACATACTCTTTTATCTTGGTGATATTGCTATGACCATTGCTGAGTTCATACTCGCCGTTATTACATTCCACTAACAGCAACTCAAGCCCTTGCATGCGCGCTAAAGCTTCAGGCGGCAGGTTTTCCCAGTCAGTAACATAAGCGACATCGCCAAACCGAAAAGCGGAGCAATGCAAATGGTGATGGGGCACGCAAAAAATTTCAACTTCAACCCCGCAGAGGTTTACTTTGCCAAAGTTTGGCAATATATTCCACTGAAGGCGCACGCTATCAGGCTCCGCGCCGCTGAATAAATAAGCGTAACCACGGCGCAGTTCTTTCATGGTTTCGGCATTTGCGCAAACCGGCAACGCGTGGTTTAAGATTTTGCAGGCGCGCGGTAATTCAGGCACTCCGCCGATATGGTCATAATGGCAATGCGTTAACAAAACCGCGTCAATATTTTGCACCTGATGGCGGTTAATTTGCTGCCTGAAATCAGGTCCGACATCAATTAAAAAATTTTTACCTTGAATTTCAAATAAAACACAAGCGCGGGTGCGCTCGTTTTTAGGATTATGCGGGTCAGCCAAATTCCACTGATTAAAACACATTGGGCAGCCATAAGCCGAACCGGAACCGAGTATGGTAATTCTCATTATAAACACTCCTCTGCTGGTGCCTTAGAGGATATAGCACGGTTGCTTAATCCTGTCCAGATAAAAAATTATTACGTCTGTTACAAACGCCATAAATAATTTTGACTCTTGCATAACTTTGTTCTATGTTTGTTCCATGAAAAGAATAATAGCGTTAATTGACTGTGATTGTTTTTTTGTTTCATGCGAGCGGGTGGACAATCCTGATTTGCAAAACAAACCGGTGTGCGTTATGACCGGCGGCGGAAATAAAGGCATTATTGTTTCGCGTTCCATTGAGGCCAAAGCTTTAGGCATTAAAATGGGCGCGCCGTATTTTAAGGTTAAAGTTGAGCAGCCGGAGGCAATATGCCTGCCCGCCCGCCACCATCTTTATCACCGAATTTCTGAAAAAGTGATGAACATTATCCGCTCCTTTACTCCAGATGTGGAAGTTGTATCGGTTGATGAGGCTTTTGCCGACCTTACCGGACTTAATAAAGTGCACCGCTCCACCTACACCCAGCTGATTACGGATATCCGCACCGCTGTATTAAAACAAACCGGAATTCCAGTTTCAATCGGGCTTTGCTCATCAAAAACTTTGGCTAAACTTGCGAGCGATAAAGCTAAAAAATGCGGCGGAATTTATGTAATAAGGCCGGAAACAGAGGCAATTTTACAAAAAGTCGGCAATGATTTTATTGAGACGGTAAGCGGCATCGGGCGTGAAAACACCAAACATCTGCGCTTGAATAACATCATGACCATTAAAGATTTTGTCAGTAAAGACGATGCCTGGCTGCGCAAAGCTTTCGGCATTAACGGCGTTAGCTTAAAGCATGAGCTTTTAGGAGAAACGGTTTCTGCGGTAAATTCTAAACCGGAACCGCCGCAATCAATTCAAGACACCAAAGCATTTGCGGATTTTTCATGCAACTTAGAGTTTTTACATTCCACCTTAGCGGCGCATATTCATAACTCTTCAAAAAAACTGCGAATGTGGAACGGATATTGCGCTCATATTTCCGTTATGCTGCGCACTAAAGATTTTGCGGTTTTTGAAGCCGATGAAAAATTGCAAAAGCCTACCAATTCAGAAAAAACCTTGCGCGACGCCGCCCACCGCATTTTAGACCGACTTTTCAGGCGCGGCGTTATTTATAGAGCAAGCGGAGTTACTTTAGCTGATTTAAGCTTTGGCAAAAAACAACAATTTTCATTGTTTGACAATTTAGAGCCGGAAGACGATAAACTGTCGCATATTATAGATTCGTTAGAAGAAAAATTCGGCTCCGGAATAATTAAAATCGGCGCACCTGATAAAAAAGCAGAAAAATAATTATATATCCTTTTAAGGAGATATATAATGCCGGTTTTCGTTAATGATAAAATGCAAAATAACTATGTATATGAGCGGGTTTCACCAGAAGGCAAAAATTTTGCCCCTGATTTTAAGCCTGAACTTTCACCGATACAAATGCTTGCTATGGGCGTGTTTGAAGGGCATTACTTAAATGATTGCCTATATGAATTTCCTGAAAATTGGTTTACAGGTGCGCGATTGTCATTAAATAAACCGGATATAAATTGCAACTGTTTTCAAATAAAATCACGTCTTTCCTTGCAGGAATGGCGGCGCAAAGGTTGGATATTATATCCTGACCCGCGCGGTTGGTTTCAGTGGTATTGCAGGTATTATAGCGGCAGACGTATTCCTGAAATTGATATTGTGCAAATAAATCGCTGGAAGGCGTTTCGGCGGCATTTGGCACAAATTGAGCATAATTGCGCGCAATTTGACTTTGAGTGTCGCCCAAAACAACGACAGGCTTTATTGCAGTGGGCATACAATCCGCTGTTTTAATCAATACAACTTATGCACAGCACGGACTCGTAAATATTGCAAAAAAAAAACGCGAGCTAAAATCTTCTTAAATTTAACTTTTTGAGGAGATTTTTATGATAAAATCATATTTCAGCCGCTTTTTACACCACACTCTGTCACACTCCGGTATAAGGGAGGTCTTCACCTCTTCTTTGTCACTCTCCGACTTGATCGGAGAGTCCAGGTTAAATAAAGTAGCAAATTTGTCCCACCTGGATTATCGGATCAAGTTTGAGAATGACAACATAGGGGTGGATTATCAGGTCAAGTTTGAGAATGACAAGATTGTGAATGCCGGTCGGTCTATGGTGGAAATGCTTGGCGTGCTGGCGATAATCGGAGTCTTATCCGTCGGCGCCATTGCCGGTTACAGTAAAGCGATGATGAAATATAAATTAAATAAGCAATCAGAGCAACTAACCCAAATTTTGTTTTCATTAGAACATTACCGCGAAATGTTAGGCCGCGACCGCAACAATATTGCAATTAACAGTTCTATAATCACTTTGCTCACCAAACTGAATGCCATTCCGCTTGAAATGATTCGTCCCAATGATCCTGATCAAATATATGATATTTTTGGAAACGAAATTTGGCTTGATTACTACGGAAATGCAGAATCTCCCTTAGATTCTTATACTGTTGCCGTTACTTATCAACCCGACCAACAAGATGTATGCAATAATGTGTTTGAGCTGATTAAAGCCAATAGCGAAAAACTTTACTCTGCAGGTGTTAAACTAGATAAAGTCGGTACTTTTGCTTCTCCGATATTAAATGCAATCACCATAAACCAAATTACCAAAAGCGATATTTATGATTACTGCGCTTTATGCAAAAGTGGTCCACTCTGCCGTGTTTCCGCCAATTTCAACTTTGATTAAAAAACAAAACAGAACATATTAAATTATCGTAACAATACACAAAGAGCCTTGATTTTTCAAGGCTTTAAAATGGTGCCGGTTATGTGACTTGAACACACGACCCACGCTATTTCGAATGCGGCGAGGAAAAAAATTGCTCCGGTGGAGCAATTTTTAACGCAGCGGGATAGTTTGTCGCCAAGGCGCCAAGCGACAGCGCAGAAGCCGCGGCGTTACAAACAGACTGACCGCAGCGAGTTAGCGATTGCCTGACAGGCAGAGCTTACGAGCCAGAGCTTAGCAACGCAAAAATCCCCGTTGCTTTGGCGGCGGGGATTTTTACTTAAAACGTATCTCTTAAAAAACTGGTGCCGGTTATGTGACTTGAACACACGACCCACGCTATTTCGAATGCGGCGAGGAAAAAAATTGCTCCGGTGGAGCAATTTTTAACGCAGCGGGATAGTTTGTCGCCAAGGCGCCAAGCGACAGCGCAGAAGCCGCGGCGTTACAAACAGACTGACCGCAGCGAGTTAGCGATTGCCCTTTGGGCAAAGCTTACGAGCCAGAGCTTAGCAACGCAAAAATCCCCGTTGCTTCGGCGGCGGGGATTTTTACTTATAACGTATCTCTTAAAAAAAACTGGTGCCGGTTATGTGACTTGAACACACGACCCACGCATTACGAATGCGTTGCTCTACCAACTGAGCTAAACCGGCGCTGTTCTTAAATTACATAAACCGACCTAAAAATCAAGCATTATTTTTGTACAAAAAACTTTATTTTGTATAAAATTCTTTACATTTAAGTCAATACGCGGTATACTCACGCTGATAACAAAAATTATGTTTATTATGAAAAGAATAAAAATTTATTCCTCTGCTTTGGAGACGCGCCCTGCCAGCACCATTTTCGGTACGGAGTTTCAGGCTGTAAAGCTCAGCTTTGAGCAGGCAATGGCTTTCTGTTCAGGATTTAATTCCTTTGACCAAATAGTGGAAGCTTATGGAAGCGCAAACGTCTTGAAGCTCGGAGAGCAATATGATGGTTATGCCGCCGTATATTACAGCAAGTGGCAGCAAGACGTAATAAGACTGCACGGCGCCGTTGAACGCTTTTCAGAAACCGAAGCCCTCAACCTAATGCCTTCCGCTTTGCGTGATGCCGCCCTCAAACAAGCCGCTTACAAAATTGTGTACCATCGTGCAGACGGCACACGTGTTAACGGTTCCGCGCTTTATGTATGGACATTTGGCGACTGCAAGTTTGCTGAGCTTGTTCACAACCTGCAAATGCTGGGAAAGATATCGCTCTCTATCTGGCCTGACGCCTTAGAAGTGAGCCTAAAGAACAAACTTTTTCAGGCACTGACCTCAGGTGAGCATGTGAGCATAACGGAAGATGAGGAACTTGTCCTTACATCCTACCTCGGAAAAGCATATTATATGCAGTTTATTTCTGAGGCCCCGGATGAAGAAGAATAAAAAGTTTTATCCGCTGCAAAACCCCGCTAACATATTATTTAGCGGGGTTTTTGCTGTAAGCCGTATAAATTATCAGCGCGAATGATTATTTTTTAATGACAATGCCAAAGCGCCGGTTTGGTACTGATTAATCAGAGTTTGTAATTTTTTAGCTCCAAATTTTTCAGCATAACTGTATACCCTGTCCGTAAAATATGATTTAGGCTGATTTTCAATACCAAAAATTTTACTTTCTAAAATTTGCTGCGCTCGTTGCACATCTTCTGAAGGCGCACGCTTTTCCGTTTGCGCATAAAGCTTGGCAAAAGCTTGAGCAAAATTGTTAATTGACGGCAACACCGGTAAAAATTTGCGCTCTGCAAAAACATCTGCCGCCGCTGACAACATTTTATCATCGGCTTTAGCATAATTTACGTTTTGCAAATTGATGTTTTTATCGCTGAACATAGCAAACAATTCAGGGCTTTTAAGTGCCAAAGCTTTGCTGCTCCATGTGCTTTCTGTGCGGTTTAAGGCTTCGCTTTGATTTTTGTTAAAAGGCCATTTTTCCCACTTGCCAACACTTTCAGGGTCATCCGGTTTGCGGATAGGCATGCCCTGCTGCATTGCTGAAAATATATCTTTAACCAGTTGTTCGTTATTTTCGGCAAAGGCATAGTCTAACAAAAAATTATCGTACTTATCTATGGCAAACAACACATTATGCGGAACTTTGGAAGCATCAAAGGTACCGGCTTCAATTTGTTTGCAACAATCAGCAAAAGTGGTTTGCATACCGCTCATATAACTGCGGCAGTTTTTAATATACTCATTACCGGAAGCAACAACTTCTGTGGCAAGCTCTTGTTTTTCAGGGTGTTTGACGAGCGCTTTATTTAAAATTTGATGATTGTGTTCAATCAAATAATCAGTTGAGGTAACTTCATCAAAAATAAGCTTAAATATCTCTTCTTCTTTTAAGGCTCCGTCAAGCTTAAACTGATGCGACCAAAAACCGCCGTTATGTCCGTTACGCCCCGCCATAACCGTGCGATGAACCAACAGAATATCAGCATTTTCCGCCATATTAAAAAATAGAGTGTCTTTATCTGATAAATCGGTTGTGGTAACATAATGGCGAAAAGTGCCGTCATAAGTGGCGCGTAAATCTAAACGTTCATCAACCGCGCTTAAACGAATAAGATTAGTAAAGTTAAATTTATGGCTGTCTAAGTCTTTTTCAATATTATTGTGCTGCACCACATAAATTTGCTTTTGAATAACACGGCGTTCTTCTGCTAAATAGCCCAAATCAGTCAGTAATTCATCAGTCAAACGATTAATACCGTTTAAAATACTGCTGCCGTAACAGTGCGTTCCGATTATCAGCTTGCGGGCATTATGCGCGGCTTTCATAGCAGACATACGGTGTAAATCGCCGTTTTCATCACGGGTAGCAAAAAGCGGCACCATATAATTATCAAAAAAACTTTGCGCTCTGAGCACACTGGAATCATATTGATTAGGCTGCTTCTCATAATATAACGAGCAAATTTTTACTTTTCCTTTAAGCTCTTCGGGCAGCATATTTTCAAAAATTTTGCACATACCGTTAGCGGCTTTAGCTTCTGTACTGCCGCTTCCGGGGAAAATGACAATAGTTTTATAATTATCAAGCAATGAAAAATCTGTCGGAGCCTCGCGCCAATGGCTCGGCGCCTGCATATCTCGCACTCCAAAGCTGTATTTGGCTAAATCAGTGCTAACTGCGCTGTTCATCTTAAACTCCTCTCATTTAAGCGGAACGCGCCGCGATTTGTTTTTCAGTAATAATTTTTCTGATTGTGCCGGATTGCACCTTTTTAGCCTGTTTAGCTTGTTTTAGCGCGGAGACTTTTACTTTAGCCTTTTGCTTTTTAACATTTTTATAAACCGAAAGTTTGTTTAATCCGGCTTTAGCGGAAGCTTCCGCTTTTTTCACAATCTGCTTGGCAAAAGAAGCTTTCTTCTTTTCCGTATCCCATTCGGTACCATGATGAGCCGATGCATATAACATGCGGGCTGTATCTTGGGCGTATTTAGGCAAATTTCTGAAGTTTTCCGTATCTGCCTGCATTGCCTCAAAGCTTTCATATTGCTCGGAGCGCACCATTTCTATCGCTTTTTGGATATGCGGATTTTCAGAAGCCAAATCAGCCGGCAACGGGTATGATTTTCTAATAGGTTTCATGACCATGGGCTTAAAGTGATACTCTTCCGGCTCAGGTTTCGGCTTAGATTTAATATTTAACCCTGACTGCTGATAAAGCTCACGAACGCCTAATTTAGCCTTTTGTTTGCGAACTTTGGCTTTTGTGGCCAGAATATCTGTTCCGGCGTTGGTTTCAACCGCTTCCAAACCTGATGTTTTTTGCGCCATACGGGCGGTTTCAGCCTGTTTGAGCAAAGTATCGCAAGCGCTGTCATACAAAGCGGAAAGATTGGCGCACATTTTTTCATAATCGGCGACGGTTTTACCGCTATTTAACTGACGTTTAAGATCAGCATAAGTTTTATAATCTTTGAAAGCCGGAGATTCCTTGCATTTAACGGCAAGTTCTTTGACTAACAGATTGGCTTCTTTACACTGTTTTTTCTGCTCTTTAATTTCAGCATTTTTGGCAGCGCGCTTTTTCCAACCCATAGTAAAGCCCCTCCAAAAGCTGATTCTTTTTTCAGGACGGAAAGGATTGTCAAGTTCGCCGCGGGCTTTGGCAAGAGCCGCGTCAACAACAGTCTCAGGATTAATGTTAAGCGCCGGATAAACCTTATCGCCAAGGCGGCGGCTGACTTCATTTTTATAGCGGTCAAGCTCTTGGTGCACAACTTTAAGTTTTTCAGCGCGTTCTAAATGATGTTTGAACTTGTACACCAATTTTTCAACTCCGGCTCCGGCATTAAAGCCTTTTTCAGCAATCTGCGCCATTAATGCTTCATAGCTGTCAGAGTTGTGCGACATAGCCGCAATCAAAAACTTTAACTCGGGATTTTCACGTAATTTTTTATCTTTACCAAGGGCAACGGCAACTATTGACGGAATGTCGGCGCCAAGTTTTTTAAGGGCTTTCGGATAACGTTTGTAACCGGCAATAATATCATCTTGCCGCAATTTACCAAGCTCATAATTAGGGTGTTTAAAATCAGCCGTACCATCTTTAACCGCCTGTTCAACGCAGCTTAACACTAATTCAGCCCTGATGTCAGGTAACATATCGCGGTCAGCTAACATGCGGTATACGTCTATATCACGTCCGCCAACCCCGCGCGAGACACAAAACTCACGCACTTCCGCCAGAGTTAATTTGCGCAACTGCTGAAATTCAAGCCAGGTTAACTCTGTAATTGATTTTTTTTCGGTACCGTAAACTGCCATATTGCCCTCCGTTTGTAGCTTTTATATATTAAAAGAGTGTAGCATCTTTTTGTCAAAAGTCAACGGGTTTTTAGTCTATCATTTAGATGGCCGCTTAAACTACAATCCATAAAAAAATGCACACAATAAGGCTAATAACCAAAACAATAGATAAAATAAGGCATATAGTACCCATTTTGATGCTAGAAATTTAGGAAGTTGTTCTTTTTTTATTAATGGTATTATCAAATATGCAGATAAGAACATTAATACAAAATATCCAACCAAACCACCTTCTGTATTTTTGCTGCCACTCAATAATTCTGTTGCTAGGGCAAAAACATTCGGGATTATTG
>JAJWCP010000127.1 GCA_021617435.1 Pseudomonadota bacterium | reverse complement strand
TGCTGTAGCTTAATTTTATAGTTATTATAAAGATAAATAACAAATTTGGATTAACTTTAAAGATTGGGAAAATAGCAATGGCTGAAGAAGCAATTAACAACAATGAATTTTCTGTTCAAGACCAATGGGGACAGATTTGCACCCAACTCAAATCAGAATTTGGTGAAACCAATTACGACAGTTGGCTCAGACCGCTAAGCATAGGTTCATTTAATGATGGCGTTATGAATATTTGCGTGCCGACCACTTTTATGAAAAACTGGGTTATCACCCATTATTCTGACCGAATCCACAAAATGTGGGAACAAAAGAATCCAGAAATTAAGCAAGTTAATTTTGTTGTTCAAACTTCAAACACTGACCGTTTTCATAACAGCGACTCCTCACTGTTAAAAAAGATTTCAACCAACCCCACTCCGCAAAATTTGTATGCTTCAAACTACAATCCCGGCGGCAACGTGGTTAACTTCAACAATTATGCCCGCAACGATAGTTGGTTGCAACTTTCAGCTCCATTAAATCCGGCCTATACATTTGAAACTTTCGTGGTTGGCAAAACCAATGAATTTGCTTATGCCGCCGCGCGTAAAGTTGCCGAATCCAAAAACGTTTCATTCAATCCGCTGTTTTTGTACTCCGGCGTAGGTTTGGGAAAGACTCACTTAATGCACGCCATTGCTTGGCATATTCGTCGGCAAGACCCATCGCGCAACGTAATTTATTTGTCAGCCGAGCAGTTTTTATATAAGTTTGTTAAAGCATTGCGCTATAAAGATACCGACGCTTTTAAAGAACAATTCCGCTCGGTTGATGTGTTGATGGTTGACGATGTGCAATTTATCGGCAACAAAGGCGCCACTCAGGAAGAATTTTTCCACACCTTTAATTCATTGATTGAAGAAGGACGTCAGATTATTCTTTCCGCCGATAAAATGCCCTCGGACTTAGACGGCATTGAGGCAAGCTTAAAATCACGTTTAAACAGTGGATTAGTGGCAGATATTCACCCGACCGATTTTGATTTAAGGCTCGGTATTTTGCGCCATAAAGCCAAACAGATGGGTGTTGCGCTTCCTGACAGAGTGGCTGAATTTTTGGCGCAAAAGATTACCGCCAACATTCGTGAACTTGAGGGTTCATTGCACCGAATCGCCGCTCACTCACAGTTATTTTCAGATAGGGAGATTACTTTAGACATGACTCAAGATGTATTAAAAGATATGTTACGCTCCATTGACCGCAAAACCACCATTGATGAAATTCAGAAAAAAGTAGCGGAATACTTTAATATTTCGGTTAAAGAACTGCAATCATCACGTCGGGCGCGCACAGTGGCTCGTCCGCGGCAGATTGCCATGTATTTGGCCAAGCTTTTAACCTCACGTTCATTGCCTGAAATCGGGCGTAAATTTGACCGCGACCATACCACGGTTATGCACGCCGTACGCAAGGTTGAAGAACTGATTGTGGAAGACACTTCATTGGCTGAAAATATTGACACTTTGCGCCGCGCGTTAGAGCGTTAAGCCTTATAAATTATGCCTTGCAAACCCGCTTGTATGTTTTACAAGCGGGTCTTTTGTTACAAACTTAAAAAAGCTGTAAACAACTTTGCTTTTTGGCTTTTGCTTTACTCAGATTATGCTATCATTTGCATTAGTTAAACAATTTTATATGGTCTAAAACGATGAAATTTACGATTGAAAGAGCTACTTTATTAAAAACACTCAGCCATGTTCAGAGCATTGTTGAGAAAAGAAACACCATTCCGGTTTTATCCAATGTCAGAATTGAGGCTTTAGGCGACGGCATCAGCTTTAAGGCTACCGATATGGATACCGAAATTACTGAAATTACCGATGCTAAAATCAGCGAACAGGGCGCGACTACTGCTCCGGCGCACATGCTTTACGACATTGTCCGCAAGTTAAGCGACGGTTCAGAAGTTGAACTGACTTTCCCTGATGAAAAAGGACAGCTAAGCATTGCTTCAGGTCGCTCCAAGTTTTCGCTTTCAACCATTGCGGTTGAAGATTTTCCGGTTATTTCCGGCGACAGCCTGCCAACCAACTTTGCGATGGTAAAAGAAGATTTAAAAGACGTTATTGACCGCACGCAATTTGCCGCTTCAACCGAAGAAACTCGCTATTATTTGAATGGTTTATATATCCATGCTAAAGACGAAGGCGAAACCAAAGTGCTCAGAATCGTTGCAACCGATGGGCATCGCTTGGCTTGTGTGGAATCGCCCCTGCCGGCGGGAGCTGAAAAAATGTCAGGCGTGATTGTTCCGCGTAAAACTGTGGCGGAAATCAGAAAATTGTTGGATGATACCGAATCGGAAACCGTTAATATTTCGCTCTCAGATAACAAAATCAGATTTACTTTAGAAGATGTTACCTTAACTTCAAAGCTGATTGACGGTACTTATCCTGATTATGAGCGCGTTATTCCGACTGATAACGATAAAATTTTGGAATTAGACGTTAAAGAACTCTCTTCCGCGGTTGACCGTGTGTCAGTGGTGGCAGAAAGGACTCGTGCTATTAAGCTTATTACCGGCAAAAACCACGTAGTTCTCACCACTTCAAGCCCTGATTTAGGCAGTGCCTTGGAAGAATTGGAAGCCAAATATGACAGTGACGCTTTGGAAGTAGGTTATAATTTCCGTTATCTGTTGGATATTTTGGCGGAAGTTAAAGGCGAAACCGTAAAAATCAGTTTTTCAGACGCTTCCTCACCGTCAGTTATTCATGACACCTCTGACGCAAGCGCGATTTATGTTTTAATGCCGATGCGTGTATAAGGCTTTACTCTT
>JAJWCP010000026.1:1458-13320 GCA_021617435.1 Pseudomonadota bacterium | reverse complement strand
TATTAATATTATGGATAACCCTCAACGAAAACTCGGCATTATCGCCGGAGGCGGTGCAATTCCGCAGCTTTTAATTAATTACTGCCAACGGGCGGAAATTCCGTATTTTGTGTTGGCGATTGAAGGAAATGCCGACAGAGCGATTTTTACAGATGAAATTCCTCATCAGTGGATTAGAATCGGACAAGCAGGAACCGGCTTTAAGCGCTTGTCGGAAGAGCAGGTGCAAGACGTGGTAATGATTGGCACGATTCACCGCCCGAGCTTTGCCGAATTGGTGCCGGATTTGCGCACCACGGCGTTTTTTGCCAAAATCGGCTTGCGGGCGTTGGGCGATGACGGCATTTTGCGCGCCTTAGTCAAAGAAATAGAATCTGAAAATATGAAGGTGGTTGGCGTGCATGAGGTTATGCCTGAGCTCTTGGTTAAAGAAGGTAAGCTCACCAAAGCCAAGCCTGATAAGCAGGCGCTTGCGGATATTACCCGCGGGGTTGAAGTTGCCATGGCACTTGGCAAAATGGACGTTGGACAATCGGTTGTGGTGCAACAAGGTTTGGTGCTTGGCGTTGAAGGCATTGAAGGTACTGATGAGCTGATTAAGCGTTGCGGAACATATCGCCGCAAAGGCGAGGGCGGGGTTTTAATCAAGCTCCGCAAGCCCAATCAGGATATGCGGATTGATTTGCCGACCATCGGCGTTAAAACCGTTGAATCCGCGCACAACAGCGGCTTAAAAGGCATTGCGGTGCATGCCGGCAACGCTTTAATGGTTGATGAAAATAAAGTTATTGAACTTGCCGATAAGTATAAAATGTTTATTGTCGGCATTAATCCGGCGGAGATGGTAAAATGAAAGTTTATTTAATTGCCGGAGAACCTTCCGGAGATTTGCTCGGTTCACGCTTAATGCGGGCGATGATTAATAAATGCCCAAATGTTGAATTTTACGGTGTCGGCGGCGAAAGTATGGAGTGCGAAGGGCTTAAATCGCTGTTTGATATTTCAGATTTGGCGGTAATGGGGTTGGCTGAAATTATTCCCAGTATTCCGCTGATTTTGCGCCGCATTAAAGAAACCGTGGCCGATATTGAGGCGGTTAAACCCGATGTGGTGATAACTATTGACAGTTGGAGCTTTTCGGCGCGCGTGCATAAAGCGTTAAAGCGCAAACATTTAGGCATTCCGCAAGTTCATTATGTGGCGCCGCAGGTATGGGCGTGGAAAAAGAAGCGCGCCAAAACCATGTACAAATATATTGACCACTTGCTTACGCTGTTTCCGTATGAGCCTAAATATTTTACGCCGTATCATTTGGATACTGTTTTTGTGGGACATCCGGTAATTGAAAGCAGTGTATTATGGGGAAACGGGCAAGATTTTCGCAATCGGTACAATATTGAAGAAAATTGCAAAATTATGACGGTGCTTCCGGGGTCGCGCAAGACCGAAGTTGCCCGTTTGTTGCCGGTGTTTTTAGAGGTTGTTAAAGAGTTCAGCCGAAAACACCAAGATTTTTGTTTTGTAATACCGACCGTGCATACGGTTGAAGACAAAGTGCGGGCAATGGTTGAAGAAAGCGGGCTGCCGATAAAAATTTTAACCACGGAAAGCGACAGGCATGACGCGTTTGTGGCCTCAGAAGCGGCAATTGCAGCTTCCGGCACAGTGGCGCTTGAGCTGGCGATGGTTGATGTTCCGCATATTATTGCCTATAAGGTGGCGCCGCTTACCGCATGGCTTGCCAAGCACTTTTTGCACATTCAGTTTGTTAATTTGAGTAACATTTTGCTCGGGCGCGAGGTTGTTCCGGAGCTGTTGCAAGATGATTGCAATGTTCAAAACATTATTTACCATGTGGAAGAGTTGCTCAAAAAAGGAGCGCTGTATGAGCGGCAAATGGAAGGCTTTGCCAAAGTTAAAGAAATTTTGGGCCTGGGCGAACAAACCCCCAGCGCCAATGCTTGCGATGTTATTTTAAGCATTGTCAACAAAAACAATGATAAGAAGGCTGATTGAATACATAACCGATAACTTTTTTAACGAGCGCGAACGCTTTGTTGTTTGGCTTGCCGTTCTGTTCGGCGTCGGTATCGGTATTTATTTTGCTCTTGGCTTTGAACCGAACAAATGGATTACGGTTGCCGTGTTTGAAGCCTTGCTTATTTTGCTTTATTTATGGCGGTATTCGCCGGAGCGAATATTGTTTTTAACAGCGGTGTTTGTAATGTTTTTCGGGTTTTGCGATATTCAGCTGCAAACTCTTTACAAAAGCAAATTTATTGCCGCGCCGGCAGAAGATGAAATCACTTATTTAAGCGGACGAATTGTAAGCGTTGGGCATAATGCCAAAGGCAAAGTACGGCTGTTGCTTACCGATGTTGCTGATTTTGGTAATCCTCGTAAAGGATATTTCCGAATTACGTTGCCTGCCAAGCAAACAACTTTGCAACAAGGACAATGTGTGGAGTTGGTTGCAACTGTTATGAAACCGTCGGCACCGGCGTTGCCGTCAGGCTATCAGTTTGACCGCAAATCTTTTTACGAGGGTATCAGTGCGGTCGGGTACGCTAACAGCTCGGTTTTTGAAACCGATTGTGAACAAGCGCCAAGTTATGGTGATAAGCTCAAATATGCCGTTAATGGCATGCGGCAAAAAATTGTAAACCGAATTAATGATAATTTAGCGCCTGATGAGGCCGGAATTACGGCGGCGATTGTGGCCGGCGAACGCGGCGGAATTTCAGAAGAAATTACTGAAAATTACCGCAATTCGGGCTTAGCACACTTTTTATCAATTTCCGGCTTGCACATGAGTATGATTGCGGCGATGGCGTTTTTTGCCGTGCGATTGCTGATTGCCTTAATTCCGGCAGTGGCGTTAAGAATTGATTCTAAAAAAGTTGCGGCGATTTTTGCCGCGGTTATGAGCCTGATTTATTTGCTGATTTCAGGCGCGGAGATTCCGAGTCAACGCGCGTTTATTACTATGCTGGTAGTGCTTATCGGCATTTTGTTCGGCCGGCAGGCAATATCTATGCGAATGGTGGCTTTTGCGGCAATCACGGTTTTGATAATTTCGCCGCAAGCTTTGGTCAGCGCCGGTTTTCAAATGTCGTTTGCGGCGGTGGTGGTGCTGATAGCTTTTTATGAAACCTATGCCTTAAAGTTGCGCAAATTTTTTGCCGGTTCCGGATTAATTAAAATATTAATCGCTTATTTTGCCGGTTTGATGCTTACTGATTTGGTGGCGAGTTTGGCGACTCTGCCGTTTGCGATTTATCATTTTAATCAGGTGGCGATTTATACCATGCTTGGCAACTTGCTTGCCGGTCCGATAATTGCGTTTGTGATTATGCCGTTTGTGCTGCTGTCGTTGTGTTTAATGCCGTTCGGACTTGAAGTTTGGCCGCTTAAAATTGTTGGTTTCGGCGTGGGGCTCGTTAATACGATTACCGATTATGTGGCGCACTTGCCAGCAGCCGGATACAGGGTTATGGCAATGCCGTTTTGGGGCTTGCTCCTGATTGTGCTCGGCGGGTTGTGGATTTGCATTTGGCAGCGCAAGTGGCGCCGATGGGGAGCAATTCCGCTTATTATCGGAGCGTTAAGCATATTTTGGGTGCAAAAGCCCGACGCTTTATATGATGCAAGCGGCAAGGCTTTAGCGCTTAAAGATAATGAAGGCAATATGGTGGTGCTGCCATCGCGCTCTAACAAATGGATAAAGCAAATATGGCTTGAAAAAACGGTCAGCCTGCCGCCCGATAAAGCCGACAAGAAAAATTTGCAACAGATTTTCAAGGGCGGCAAAACCGATAAAGATTGGCTTGATTTAGAATGTAATAAAATTTATTGCGTATATAAAGGCGTGTTGCGGTTTGATAAAACCGGCGGAATTGAAATCGGCGGCAAAAAAGTTGACACTGAAACCAGCCTTGGCGGCGCGGTTTATATCAAAGGCGGCAAAACAAAAGTTAAAACCGTTCGGGAAGATATCGGCTGCCGGCTGTGGAATTTTGGGGATAAGTGCCGAAAAAATCAATAAAATTAAAAAATATACTTGATTTTTATGATTGCTGTGGTATAGATATTGACAATCTTTCATAAAAATATCATTTGGAAGTGGGGTCAAAAACCCCGCTTCTTTTTTTAGAAGAAGGCAAAAATATGCAAAAACACTATTTACAAGATATGCTTGAGCCGGTAATTGCCAATTTGGGATATGAAACCGTTCGCATTATGACCATCGGGCAGGTAAACCCCACATTGCAGGTAATGATTGACGTTTCGGACGGCAGCCGCGAAATTAATGTTGATGACTGCGCCAAAGTCAGCCGCGCACTATCGGCGGTTTTAGATGAAAAAGACCCGATTAAAGATAAATATTCATTAGAAGTCAGCTCCCCGGGGCTTGACCGCCCGTTGACCAAGCCGGAGCATTTTGTTCGCTTTAAGGGTTACACCGCCAAGGTTGAAACTCTTGCTGAAGTGGATAAAAGAAAAAGAATTAAAGGCGTTATTTTAGGCCTTGATGAAAACAATAACGTTCATATTGATATGGACGGTAAAGAATTTGTTGTGGCGTTTGATAATATTGCCAAAGCCAAAATCGTGATTACCGACGAGCTTTGGGAACAGTATCAGGCTCAGCAAGAAGCTGTTGAACTTTAACTTTTGTTATTTGTGAGAGGAACACAATGGAAAATATTGAAAATATGCCCAGACCGGAAATTGTTTTGGTTGCCGACACAGTTGCCCGTGAAAAAAATATTGATAAAGAAGACGTTTTTACCGCGATGGAAGTGGCAATTCAAAAGGCCGGACGTTCACGTTATGGTTTTGAACACGATATCCGCGCCAATATTGACCGCAAAACCGGCGCAATTTCACTTGCCCGTTACCGCGAAGTGGTTGCTGATGATGCTGAAATTGAAAACGAGGCGGCTCAGTTGCGCTTGAGCGATGCCAAAGCTTATGACAAAAACATTAAAGTCGGCGAATTTATTATTGACCCGTTGCCGCCGGTTGATTTCGGCCGTATTGCCGCGCAAACCGCTAAACAGGTTATTGTGCAAAAAGTTCGCGATGCCGAGCGTAACCGCCAGTATGAAGAATACAAAGAAAAAATCGGCACTATTGTCAACGGCACCGTTAAACGGGTTGAGTTCGGCAATGTGGTTTTAGATATCGGCAAGACCGAAGCTGTTTTGCGCCGCGATGAAATTATCCCGAGAGAAAAGTTCAAAAACGGCGACCGTGTTCGCGCTTATGTGTTAGATGTTCGCCGCGAAGCGCGCGGTCCGCAAATCTTTTTATCACGCACATGTCCTGAATTTATGGCCAAGTTGTTTACTTCTGAAGTTCCGGAAATTTATGACGGCATTGTTCAGATTATGGGTGTTGCCCGCGACCCCGGCTCAAAGGCGAAAATTGCCGTAAAAGCCAATGATATGACGGTTGATCCGGTTGGCGCATGCGTTGGTTTGCGCGGTATCAGAGTGCAGGCGATTGTTACCGAGCTTCAGGGCGAAAAAATTGATATTGTTCCGTATTCCGAGGACAGAGCGCAATATTTGGTTGCGGCTTTGGCTCCGGCTGAAGTTACCAAAGTGGTTATTGATGAAGAAAACGGTCGTATGGAAGCCGTTGTTCCGCAAGAACAGTTTTCAATTGCCATCGGTCGCCGCGGACAAAATGTTAAGCTCGCTTCACAGCTTTTGGGCGCCGATATTGACGTGCTGACCGAAGAACAGGAACAGGAACGTCGCGCCAATGAAAATAAAGTTCGCTCACAGCGCTTTATGGACGCTTTGGACGTTGATGAAATGATTGCGCACTTGCTCATTGCCGAAGGCTTTTCTACCATTGATGAAATTGCCTATGTTGACTTGAAAGAGTTGGCCGATATTGAGGGATTTGATGAAGATGTCGCTACCGAGTTGCAAAATCGCGCCAAAGAATTTGTTGAAAAGCGCAACAAAGATTTTGCTAAAAAGAGCAAAGATTTGGGCATTGATGAAAAACTTAAAACCATTGAAGGCCTTGATCAGGATATGATTATTAAGTTGGCTGAAAACAATGTTAAAACCATTGATGACTTGGCTGATTTGGCAAGCGATGAGCTGATTGATATTTTGGGCGCCGATACTTTAACCGAAGTTGAAGCCAACCGCATCATTATGGCAGCTCGCGAGCACTGGTTTGTCGGTGAAGAAAAATAGGCTTGCTGCTAAAAAAGGCTTAATACTATGGAAAAAGAGACAGAAAGAAAATGCATCGCAACGGGGTTGGTAAAACCCCAAAACGAGCTTCTCCGCTTTGTTAAAACCGAAGGCGGAGAATTGATACCTGATTTTAATAAAAAGTTTGCAGGTAAAGGAATTTATGTTTCTGTTTCGCGTCAGGCTTTGCAAAAAGCGCTTTTGAAAAATCTGTTTGCCAAAGCGACGCGCGGGCATGTAAAAATTCAAGATAACCTGCCGGAGATGGTAGAGCAATTACTGCGCAAAAAAAGCTTGGATTCGTTAAACTTGGCCCGTAAAGCAGGCGCTTTGGTTACCGGTTTTGAAAAAGTAAAGGAATGCATTGTGAAAGATAAAGTTGCTTTTTTGATTGAGGCGGCGGATGCCGGCGCCGACGGAAGCAGCAAAATGGCGGCTATGGCTAAAAATTTGGAAGTGCTGAAACTTTACAACACCGCCGAACTGGATGCTGCTTTAGACAAAGTAAATACCGTGCATGTTGCAGTTTTGAAAGGCAACATGAGCAATATGGTTTATAATAACCTGAAAAAGTATCAGGCTTTTTTGGATTAGTTGATTGGAGAAAAATATATGGCAGAAGATAATGCAAAAGCTAAATTAACATTATCGGGAAAATCTACCCTCACATTAAAAAATTTGGGCAAATCCGGTGGCGGCGAGGGCAAAAAGATGGTGCAGGTTGAAGTGCGTAAAAAGCGCAGCATTTCACCATCGGCGCAGCCCGCGCAAAAGGTTGAGATTGACGAAGCTACCGCGCAAAAATTACGTTTGATTGCCGAAGCCAAAGAGCATGATGCCAAACGCCGTCAGGAAGAAGAGGCTAAAGAGCAAGAGCGCAAGCGTTTGCGTGAAGAGCAGGAGCTACGTCAAAAGGCAGAGGCAACTGAAAAAGCCCGTAAGGCTGAAGAACAAGAGGCAGAGGCTAAGCAAAAACAAGAAGCCCGCAAAGCAGAGGCTAAACCTGCCGCCAAAGAGCAGACTCAGCCTAAGAAGGTTCAGCCGCAGCCGTCATTTTCAGAAGATGACAAGCATTTTAACAAAAATAAAAAGTCTAAAAATTATGATGATGACGATGAGGAAGACACTGATAATTATCGCAAAGATAAAAAGGCGGCCTCCGGCGCTAAGCATTTAAGTAAAGAGGAAACTTTTGAACAAGAGCGCAAAAAAATTCAGAAACGCAGCTTTGAATCGCCGCGCCGCAATACTAAAATCAATGTTAATTCGTTTATGAACTCAGATGATGATGATGACGATTACGGTTATGGCGCGCCGCGCCGTCGCTTCAAGAAAAAACAACCAAAACCGGCAGTACAGAATACGGCTCCGGCGGAAAAAATCATTAAAGAGGTTGTAATTCCCGAAGTTATTACCGTGCAAGAGCTTGCCAACCGTATGGCGGAAAAAAGCGCTGATGTTATTAAAAAACTTATGGCGTTGGGCGTTATGGCTACCATTAATCAACCGATTGATGCCGATACGGCGCAAATTGTGGTTGAAGAGATGGGACATAAGTTTAAGCGCGTTGCCGACAGCGATGTTGAAGAAGGCTTGGAAGGTCCGCAAGATTCTGAGGCTGATTTGTTGCCGCGTCCTCCGGTGGTTACCGTTATGGGTCACGTTGACCATGGTAAAACCTCATTATTGGACGCTTTGCGTGAAACTAATGTCGCCGCTAAAGAAGCCGGCGGTATTACGCAGCACATCGGCGCTTATCAGATTGAAGTTGCCGGCGGGCAGAAAATTACATTTATTGATACTCCGGGACACGAGGCGTTTTCAGAAATGCGCGCCCGCGGCGCCAAGGTTACCGATATTGTAGTGTTGGTGGTTGCAGCCAATGATGGTATTATGCCGCAAACGGTTGAAGCTATCCGCCACGCTCAGGCGGCTGAAGTTCCGATTGTGGTTGCCATTAACAAGATTGACCTTCCGGGTGCGGATACGATGCGGGTTAAAACCGAACTTTTGCAGCATGGTATTGCCGTTGAAGAAATGGGCGGCGAGTCGCTTTGCGCTGAGGTTTCAGCTAAAAAACGCATCAATATTGATAAATTGGTGGAAGCCATTTTATTGCAGGCGGAAATTTTAGACTTGAAAGCCAACCCGAACCGCAATGCCGAAGGCACGGTGGTTGAGGCTAAAATGGAAAAAGGCCGCGGAAGCGTTGCCACGGTTTTGGTTCAGAACGGAACTTTACGGGTTGGCGATATATTTATTGCCGGTAAAGAATGGGGGCACGTCCGCGCCATGTTTAATGAAAACGGCAAAAAAGTTCATGAAGCCGCTCCGGCAACTCCGGTTGAAGTTTTAGGTTTGCAGGGAACGCCGTCGGCAGGTGATAATCTCGTGGTGGTTAAAGACGAAACCCAAGCCAAAGAAGTTACCTCATACCGTATCCGCAAAGAACGCGACGCCAAACTGGTTAAGAGCGCTAAGTCGGCCATGGAACAAATGCTTGATAAAATTAAATCAGGCGAATCCAAACATTTGGCAGTGATTATTAAAGCCGATGTTCAAGGTTCTATTGAGGCGATTGAAGGAACGATTAAGAAGTTTTCAAACGATGAAGTTTCGGTACAGATTTTGCACTCCGCAGTCGGCCCGATTTCAGAGTCGGATATTTCGCTCGCGAAAGCTTCAAACGCATTTATTATCGGCTTTAACGTCCGCGCCATTCCGCAAGCCCGCGATATGGCTCGCCGCGATGGTGTTGACATCAGATACTACTCCATTATTTACGATGTAGCCGATGATGTTAAAAAAGGCTTGGAGGGCTTGCTCTCGCCTGAAATCAGAGAAAAACTGCTCGGTTATGCCGAAATCCGCAATGTATTTAACATTACCGGCGTTGGCAAAGTCGGCGGCTGTATGGTTACAGAGGGCATTGTTAAACGCGGCGCCAAAGTTCGCCTGTTGCGTGACAACGTGGTTATTCATGACGGCAATTTGGCACAGCTTAAACGCTTTAAAGAAGACGTTAAAGAAGTGCGCGAAGGTTATGAATGCGGCATGAGCTTTGAAAACTATAATGATATTCAGGTTGGTGACTTTATTGAATGTTACGAGCTTGAAACTATCGCCGCTAAATTATAAGGAGACGAAAATGGCTGTTAAAGAACAATCACAACGCCAACTGCGCGTCGGGCAAGAGATTAAAAAAGTGATAATGTCGGTTTTGGAGCGCGGCGAGGTTCGCGCTCCGGAACTCCATGACGCGTTTATAACGGTTACGGAAGTCAGAGTTTCGCCTGATTTGAAGTATGCCACTGCCTATATTATGACCTTAAACGGTAAAAACTTGGGACAAGTGCTTGAAATGCTAAAAGCGGAAGCATGGGTGTTTAAAAAACAAATTGCCGCCAAGCTGCAGCTGCGTTACACGCCGGAGCTTAATTTCAGAGTTGACGATACCTTTATGGAAGTTGATAAAATTGAGCGCCTGTTGCATGATCCGAAAGTAGCTCGCGATTTGCAAAAACCTTCAGAACCGGAAGGAGAAGACGAAGAATAGAAATATAGGATATGGAGAATTTTAGATGACAAACAATATAAAATATTCAGTACAAACAGATGAAAAATGGCAAAAAAAATGGGCTGAAGAAAATCTGTATAAATTTGACGAAACAAATACAGATAAAAAACTATATTGTTTGGAAATGTTTTCATATCCATCAGGCGCAAATTTGCACTTAGGGCATTGGTATAATTATGCGGCTCCGGATACTTGGGCGCGTTTTAAGAGAATGAACGGTTATAATGTTTTTCACCCGCAAGGGTTTGACGCGTTCGGTCTTCCGGCAGAAAATTACGCAATCAAAACCGGTATACATCCTGATATTTCTACGCGGAAAAATATTCAAACCATGACTAATCAATTAAAAAAGATTGGCGCAACATTTAATTGGGAATATACATTAAATACTTGTGATGAAGAATATTATAAATGGACGCAATGGATATTTTTGCAAATGTATAAAAAGGGGCTTGCTTATCGTAAAGATGCTCCTGTAAATTGGTGCCCGAAATGTAATACAGTTTTGGCTAATGAGCAGGTTGTAAATGGCAAATGCGACAGATGCGGCTCAGAAGTATACCAGAAAAAAATGAACCAGTGGTTTTTTAAGATTACAGATTATGCTGAAGAGCTCTTAAATGGTATAGATGCTTTGGATTGGCCTGAAAAAACCAAAAAAATTCAGAAAAACTGGATAGGAAAATCTGAAGGCGCATTAATATCATTTGATATTAAAACCGAATCGGGAAAAGTCATTACATTAGACGCGTTTACTTCAAGAGCGGATACTTTATGCGGCTTGTCATATGTGGTTTTGGCTCCTGAACATGAAAGTGTTATGGAGGTAACATATAGCGAGCATAAAGAAGAGGTTAAAAAGTATCTTGAAAATGCGGCGAAAATTACAGAAATAGAACGCATGTTGACTGACAGGCAAAGGACTGGTGTGTTTACGGGAGCTTATGCCATAAACCCGATTAACGGCAAACAAGTTCCGGTTTGGGTAGCAGATTATGTAATTGCAAGTTATGGAACGGGTTTTGTTATGGCTGTTCCGGCGCATGATGAACGCGATTATGATTTTGCTAAAAATTATAATCTTCCGGTTCGTCAGGTTATTACTGATAAAAATTCTGATAATGTAGAAATGCCGTTTTGTGAACATGGTATATTGATTAACAGCGGTAAATATAATGGGTTAGCTTCAGCTGAAGCAATTAAGGCTATAGTATCTGATTTGGAAACAATAGGAAAAGGTAAATTAACGGCAATGTATCGTTTGCGAGACTGGTTAGTTTCGCGTCAACGCTATTGGGGAACACCTATTCCAATGATTTATTGTGAAAAATGCGGTGAAGTTCCTGTTCCTGAAGATAAGCTTCCTGTTCGTTTACCCATGAATGTTGAATTTACGCCTACCGGTGATTCTCCGTTAAAGTGTTGCGATGAATTTATGCACACTACTTGTCCGATTTGCGGTGGTAAAGCTTTACGAGAAGCTGATACTATGGATACATTTGTTGATTCTTCATGGTATTTTTTACGCTATCCTGACAATCATAATTCTAAAGAAATTTTTGATAAAAAGAAAATTGATGCAATTTTGCCGGTTGATAAATATATCGGTGGGCAAGAGCATGCAACCATGCACTTATTGTATGCCAGATTTTTTACTAAAGTTTTAAGAGATTTGGGTTGTTTAGATTTTGATGAACCATTTTTATCATTGATTCATCAAGGATTAATCTTAGGTCCTGATGGTATGAAAATGAGCAAATCTAAAGGTAATACGATTTGTCCTGATGATTATATCAATAAATACGGTTCGGATATTTTCAGAATGTATATTGAATTTGCTTTTTCTTATACACTGGGCGGTCCTTGGAGTGATAGTGGTATTGAGGGAATCGCAAAGTTTTTTGTAAGAATAGAAAATATGTTTAATTCATATAAAGAAATTATATTATCTTCTAACGGAATACAAGAGCTTTCGCAACAAGATAAAGAATTGCTTTATGCTAAAAACTTTGCATTAGACAATATTTCAAAAGATATTGATAAGTTTCAATTTAATACGGCAAT
>JAJWCP010000026.1:0-1448 GCA_021617435.1 Pseudomonadota bacterium | reverse complement strand
CTCGTTTAATGGAATACACAAATGCGATTTCTGACTATTTGAAAGCAGGTGAAATTAATAATAATTTGCTCAAAGGCTGTATGGAAACATATGTTATAATGCTTGCTCCGTTTGCACCTCACATGGCTGAAGAATTGTGGGAATATATCGGGCACACGTCATCAGTATTTAATGAAAAATGGCCGCAGGTTGATGCAAAGGCTTTAATCAAAGATGACTTAAATATTACTGTTCAAGTAAATGGAAAAGTAAAACTTAACTTTTTGATTAACAAAGATGCTAAACAAGAGGATATAACTGAAAAAGCTGTGTCATTAGCAGAAAAATATTTACGAAATAAAAAAATTGTAAAAACAATTTATGTTAAAAATAAATTGGTCAATATTGTGGCAATGGATATGTAATATGACTATAGTTCCTAAAACGGCGTGGCTTACTGCAATGACTGTTCATAATTTGTAAAATTTTTTCTTTGCTATATTTTCAAGCAAGAAAATAAAAAGGCGGATGTAAAAATCCGTCTTTTTTACTTGATGCTAAAGTATAAAAACATTTGGCAGTATGTTTCAGAGTTGCAGGAGTCGCATACATCGTCTATTTGGGTGACAGTGGCTTTATTGAGCGGGTTGGTTTGGTTAGTATTTAACGCGCCTTGAAGATTTTTTGCGCTATAACTATTGCCATTGCCGGAACGCATTTGAATATAATATATATTTTCATAATTTTCTTTGGTGGCAAGCATAATGTTGCGGCAAATTTCTTTATCATGTGCGGTGATATTATTACCGGAGCGGTTTATGCGTATGTGCATATAATATTCGTAACCTGCTACACCGGAACCGCGTTTTGTATAATTAATATCCATTCGGTTGTTAAATATATCATAAATTCCGGCATTCTTATAGCTCATACCATCGGGGAGTAGGTTGGCATGAAAGAAAAAATTTGATAAGTTGTTTTCTGATGTTATATTAGTGCCGTAATGACGTTCTAAATCCGGCAAGAGTTTTATTGCCTCATTTATGAGTATACTGAAACTCTCAGTGTGTTTATTTAATTTATACTTGAACATTGCTTTAGAATAACCGGCAATAGCGCCGACGCTTAAAACTCCAATAATCGCTAATACCCCTAACATCTCAACCATGCTGCGTCCTGCACACAGGCTGTCACACTCCGACTTGATCGGAGTGTCCATCCCCTCTATGTCACCATCGGGCTTGACCCGATAATCTAGGTCAAACCAAGTAGCAAATTTGTTCAACCTGGATATTCGGGTCAAGTTTGAGGATGACAACATAGAGGTGGACTGATGCTTTACGTCGGAGTGTGACAAAGTGTAATGTAAAAAGCGGCTGAAATATGATTTCATAATAAAAAATTTCCTCAAAACAGTTAATTCTGAAAAGATTTTAGCTCGCGTTTTTTTTTTGCAATATTTACGAGTC
>JAJWCP010000025.1:3520-13470 GCA_021617435.1 Pseudomonadota bacterium | reverse complement strand
ATTCTTTACCGTGCAGATAAATAATTTTTTTAGGATAATTATCATCAGCTATCAAATCGCCGTTGATATTAAATTTTGCCCAATTAACTAAACGAGATTTATTTTCTTTAGACATATGTAACCGCATAGCCAAATTTTCCGCCAACGCTTCATCAGGAAAATAAATCACGTACAAACGACGTAAAGCGCTCGGCTCTAAATTGTTTGTAACAATCAAATCTGATAAATTTTGCAAAATGCTTAAATTTTTTGAAATCGGCAAAATATAACTTAAAATATCATTTTCAAACATAATTTGCAGAGTGTTTACCACATTGGGGGTAAGTAAAATTTTGGCAAGTTCGTCGCGGACTTGTTCAATGGCAACTGTTTTCAACAAATCGCGGTTTTCCACACAGGCTTTTAATGATTTTAAATCAGGTTCTCCTTTGCCGAAAATGGAATAAAATCTGAAAAAGCGCATAATACGTATAGGCTGTTCTTTAATTTGCTGTTCGGCACTACCGATAAATCGGATAATCCCATTTTCAAGGTCGGAAATTCCATTATAATAGTCAAACACATTACCATATTCATCGGCATAAACCGCATTGATAGTCAAGTCTCGCTTGGCTGCGTCGGCGTTCCAGTCATCGGTAAAAGCAAAATCTGAATTAAGTTTGTAGCCGGTACGTTCTTTATAAAGTGATGAAACTTCAATAACTTTGTTGTTGATAATAACGCCGGTGGTAGCAAATTTAATTCCGATAGGAACGGTTTTTAATCCGGCGTCTTGACAAGCTTCAACCAGTTCGTCAGGAGTAAGGTCTGTTGCCAAATCAAGGTCAAAACCTTTTAATCCTGCCAACACATCGCGTACTGCGCCGCCGACAAAACGTAAGACTCCGCCGTGGTCATTTACAGTTTTAAATAGTTTTAATATTGCTTTATCGGTAATAATTTTATTAACGTCTAAAAACTCAGTCCGGATCATTTAAAAAGCCTCCGAAAAAATTAAATATTTGCTTTCTTTTAACAGTTTATATTTATAATGCAACTAATATTTTTTGAAATTTTGAAATAAGTGGGTATTTTAAATATGTTTAAATATTTGTTTTTAGTATTGTTATTTGGTATTAACAACGCGCACGCCGCCGGAGCTCCGCGTTTGCTTGGCGAATATGCTGATTGGTCGGCATATACTTATAAAGAGGGCAATAAAAACGTTTGTTATATGGCGTCAACGCCCAAACGCGACGAGGGTAATTATACCCGCCGCGGCGATATTTATGTGGTGGTAACGCATCGTCCGGCCGATAAAAGCTTTGATGTGGTTAATTTTGTGGCAGGATACACCTATAAAAAAGATTCTAAAGTAGTGGTAAAAATCGGCAAAGAAACCTTCACAAACTTTTTTACCGATACCGATAAAGCGTGGACATTGACCGATAAAGACGATAAAGCGCTTGTTGCCGCTATGCGGCGCGGACAACGCATGATTGTTGACGGTGTTTCAAGTAAAGGCACAGCCACCAAAGATACATATTCATTAAACGGATTCGCTCGTGCTTATAAAACCATCAGCGCCAAATGCGGTAAAAAGTAGAGGATGATATGGCTGAAAAACAAGAGCTCGTCGGTTTAAGTAAATCTGAAATTGAAACACTAATCGCTGATATGGGCGAAAAGCCGTTCCGAGCCAAACAACTGTGGCAGTGGATATATTTTCACGGTGAAACCGATTTTGCTAAAATGAGTAGTTTTTCCAAAGAGTTGCGGCAAAAGTTGGCTGATAACTTTACTATTACCCGCCCTAAAATTGTTGCCGAGCAGGTTTCAAAAGATAAAACCCGTAAATGGTTGCTTGAATTTAAAGACGGACAGCGGGTTGAGATGGTTTATATTCCGGAAGAAGACCGTGGTGCGGTTTGTATTTCAACACAGGTAGGTTGTGCGGTCGGCTGCCGCTTTTGCCATACCGGAAGCCAAAAGTTGACTCGCAACTTAACCGCGGGCGAGATTGTCAGCCAGTTTATGGTTGCGCGCGACACATATGGCGAGTGGCCGAGTCCAACCAATGAAACCCGCTATTTGTCAAATATTGTGGTTATGGGCATGGGTGAGCCTTTACATAATCAAGAAAATGTAATAAAGGCCTTAAATATTTTAACCGATGGTGATGGTATTGCCATATCGCGCCGTCGCGTTACAATGTCAACTTCGGGAATTGCCCCTAAAATAGTGCCGACCTTGCAGGCAACAGGCGTGCGTTTGGCGGTTTCATTGCATGCTCCCAATAATACAATTCGCTCGCAGATTATGCCGATAAACGATAAGTTTCCGATAGAACAAATTTTAAAGGCTTGTCAAGAATATCAGGCAGAAGACGGAAGCCGTTATATAACGTTTGAATATTTACTACTTGACGGAATTAACGATTCGTCTGAATGTGCGGCGGAATTAATTGCTTTAATGAAAAAGTATCGTTTACGCGCCTCATTTAATTTAATACCGTTTAACCCGTGGCCGAATTGTATTTTTAAACCGAGCAAGCCTGAAAAAGTAAAGGCTTTTGCCTCCGCGCTTGAAAAAGCCGGATTCGCCGCGCCGGTGAGAGTTGCGCGCGGACAAGATATTTTAGCGGCTTGCGGTCAATTAAAGTCAAAAAAAGACACTGAACAAGGTTGATTAGCTACGCCACCAAATTTTCATAAAGGCTTCTTCACTTTTTTCATATCTGCGGCAGATGTTGTCTATGTCAACAACCGAAACGCTGTTAATGCATCTACTGTTTGTATATCCACAGTAGGCGTCGCCAGATAGTATTTTTTGTTTTGCGTTTTCAGTGCCCCAATCGGCAATAGATTCAAGGTAGTAAATGTTTTGGCTGTTTTCTTTGGCGGTGTTTATAACATTGCGGCAAAATTCGATGTTGTTTTGGTTAGACAAATCAATATAGTAATTCAGATTGGCAACATAAAACCCATGATAATTATATGAGGTTATTGTGATTTCGTTTCCAAAAATATCATAAATTGTGTCTGAAACGTCCTTTATCATTTCTACCGGAATTACGTTAAGTTTTTTAAATATTGGCACCAAAGATATAGCGTTTTCTGAATGTATCTGCATGTGATATTGTGAAACAGCATTGACTAGTTGATTTAATTGTTCTGCCTGTTTGTTGAGCTTATACTTCATCATTGCCTTAGAATATCCGGCAATAGCGCCGATGGACAGGACGCCGATTATCGCTAACACCCCTAACATTTCCACCATAGACCTACCGGATTGTGTATACATGAGCTAAAATCTCCTCAAAAAGTTGGTTTTGAAAAGATTTTAGCTCGCGTTTTTTTTTTGCAATATTTACGAGTCCGTGCTGTGCATAAGTTGTATTTAAAGCCGTAATTTAAAATTCCCCTCTATGGAGGGGTGCCGAAGGCGGGGTGGTTTATCAAAAAAATCACAAATTGTGCGTATGTTTCCTGAGGTTTATAAATTGCCGGAGAGCGAGATTCGCTCGCTGGTGCACTCAATTTATGACAACCCCAAAATGGGCGATGAATTGTTGGATCATTTAAGCGATGTAATTAACAAGAAGAAACCGGAATGGGGCGAATACTTAAACCCGAAACCGGAAGAGCCGGAGCAGACGGTACAACCTGTGCAGGATAATCCGTTACAGCCGGTGCAGCCAAAGCCGCTGAATACGGGCTCAGGCTTTGAACCCTACAAGCCGCAAAAGAGCGCTTTCGGGCTTGGCAATTCCGGTGGTTTCGGTAATGCAAGCGGGCTTGGCAACACCGGTGGTTTAGGCGGGCTTAATAACACCAACAACTTTGGCACCATCGGCGGTTTGAAGCAAAGCCAATTACCTAATTTCAGCAAAGGTATGGATTTAAAGCATTCGGACATGGTCACCGGCTTTGGCATTAATGAGGCTAAACAAAACCCAATGCTCGGCACTGGATTTTCAATGCCAAAACTCCCCAAAATGCCGCAGTTCCCGAAAGCCCCGGAACCACAAATGCCGAAAATGTCTGAAATTTTGCAGAAGTTGCAAGCTCAACCAAAGCCACAGTACAAGCAAACGGAATTAATGCCACAGTTCCAACAGACCCAGATATCGTACTTTCCACAAAGTCTTGATTGGAGAGCCTATGCAAACTATAAAAAATGGTATGATAAATTGTTGTGTCCTATTATAACATACAATTTTCAACCGAATGATATCCCTTATATTTTTAATCAAAGGGATAAGGATAGACAAGTGTGGCAAGCTATCTCGTATATGGCAAATGAATATTGTAAAATGAAAGGTCATAATTATAAGAAATTGGATGATTACCATCATTGCAAAGCTAATTATGCGGCAACGAAATTTGGCGAATATGGGGAGGAGATTGCTCAAGATTTAGCTCGTGAAAAAGAAATATTTGACTATTTTTGGAATATATTTTATAAAGGTTTAACGCGATCTGAGGCATATAATGGTTATATTAATGATACAATCGTTAATCTAACGGGTAACGCCAGAGCTAATTTTGGTCTTGATTTAACACCTGCTGAGGCTTGTGCAGACTTTAGAGAAAAACAACCTAGATTACCGGAGCATTTTTGGTAAATGAAAAGAGCAATAATTATAACGACAGTAAGCTTGATATTGCTATGGTTTTTGGACGGATTAGACACCTTTTTAAGGCAATTAAGTTGTATGGATTCCGGAGATGTTTGGGATTATGATGAAGACCGTTGCCGCGATGATTGTTTAACTTGGAAGGATAAATACGGATGCGTTCAAATGACACCGGAACATATACAATATATGAAAGATTGTCGTAGGGATAGAAAACGCTGTGACGAGAATCTTGCAAATATATATTATCAGGAATTATGCGATAAATACAATGCTCCAATAGATCCTCATACTGGTTATTGTACTTTTTTTGAATATTAATGTTGTTTTTAATTCCGCCGGTGAGAAATTGCCGGCGGTTTTGCTATATAAATATGAAAGGAGAGTGATTAAAAAATTGACAAGTAAAATATAGGTTGAATATGGCGTATAAAATAGTCTGCCGAATTTAAGCAGATAAGCATGCCGCATTTTCAACCGCAATAAAATACAACTTAAATTTTGACAGCCCCGACCGCAAAGGTTACGGGGTTTTTAAATACATTAATCGGCGGTAACATAAACGTTACCGCCGATTATATTTGAGGCTCAAACTGCACCCAATCTTTCTTACCAGATGAGAAAATAGAATTTAAATGAACGCTGTATTTAAATTTCGCAGCTGCCGTTGATGTCATAATCAAGACGATTTTCATGCAGTCCGTATGGGTCTTGGTGAATAATAACCTGTGAGTTTGGAAACGCCGATTTAATTTTATCTTCAACCATATCGCTCAATTCATGAGTTTTGTTTAATGATAAATTTCCGTCCATTTCAAGGTGGATTTCAAACATATAAATTCCGCCCAAGTCGCGTGTTCTGAAATCGTGAAAACCTTCTATCCCTTCGCTGTTGATAATAATATCAATTACCTGCTGTCTGATTTCATCGCTAAGCTCGCGGTCGGTTAAGGCGCTGACTGCTTCCGCCGCAATTTTGTAAGCGTTATAAATTAAATAAGCGGCAATTATAAATGCGGTAACAATATCAAACCAATTTATTCTAAAAAACTTAACGGCGAGTAATGATATAATAATTGCGCCGTTGGTTAAAACATCAACCGTATAGTGCGCGCTATCGGCTTTGATTGCCGGAGAATCCGTCTTTTTTGCCACATAACGCTGAAATAAAATAAGTCCGCACGTTGCCAGCAGGCTTATAATCATAATTACAATACCCAAACCGGTTTTTTCAAGCGGGGCAGGGTTAATTATGCGGTTTATGCCGTCATACATTACAAATAATCCTGAACCGGCAATAAACGCCGATTGTGCCAACGCGCTGACCGATTCGGCGCGCCCGTATCCGTAACGGTGCTTAATGTTTGCCGGTTTGGTTGAAAATTTGATAGCCACAAATGAAATTGATGAGGCAAAAACATCGGCAAGGCTGTCAATTAACGATGATAAAATGGCAAGCGAACCTGTATACAGCGCGCCTAAAGTTTTTATTATACATAAAGTCAAAGCCAAAGACACGCTCATTGCTGCGGCAAGGCGCTTTAATTTGTTATTATTTAATTGCATTTTTTATCTGCTCCCATTTATCGTTTGCAATTTCAAAATATTTATCTTTAGCATAAGGCGCAAAAAAGGCAAGGTGTTTGCCGTAAGGCTCTTTAATAAAGTTATATTTTACCCAAATTTTATTCTTGCTTTTATAAAATTGCAGAATAACCTCATTTCCGTCTTCAATTTTAAGATTTAATTTGTTTAATTCTTTGGCTTTTTCAAGCTTATCGGTTGTGCTTGTGAACGGTGTATTTAAAGCGTGCTTCATCAGCTCGGCAATTTGAGATGCGTCGCTGTTTTGGTTAAAGCTTTCCAGTCTGCCGAACCGCAAGTCCCATAAATTACTGTATGTCCAGTTATGCCAATCTGCCGATAAGTCAATAAAATCAGCTTCGGCAAGCCAAACCTGAAACTGTCCGTCAAACTTAATATAAGCCGCTGACGAACCTCGCCCCAGCTCAATATTATATTTCCCGACCTCAAATGCTTGCACCGGCGCCTTGTTTTTATCATCAAGTTCAATGCGGGTATTCGGTGAATTATCCGCCTCAATCGGCTGCAACCCGAAAATGGCGAGTTGCTCGGCTTTGTTTGCTTTTTTCTCATAGAAACGAGCTTCCATTATTGCGCTTAAAAAGCTTCTGATTCGCTCTTGCAGTACCGGAAAATCAGGGTGTTCTTTTAAGTGCCAAACCCCGTCTTTAAGCTCAAAAGTAAGTTGTTCATTGTGGTTTTTAATACTGATGGTTTGCACCTCGTTTATACGCGCCGGCAAATCCGGAAACAGAGGTTTGTTCTCATATTTTTGAATATCCGATTGATTAAATAAAAATACCGAAGCTATACCCATTAATAAAATTAACACTCCGATTGATGACAGTTTAATCAGCTCTGAATTAAGCTTAAATTTAACCGCTAAAGTTTTTTTAGAACGCTTTTTGAGTACGTAAAGGAGCAAAAGCAGGCTTAATAATAACGGTACGGCAAATATGTTTGCAAATTTTACCGCCATGGCGATGCGGTTAATGTTTTGCCCTGCTAAAAGGCGCACATTGCTTAAATCTTTACGTAAATTGTCAAGCCGCTTACGGATTCCGCTGATTAAAGCTAGCTCATCGGCGGTGAAAGTTTGCCGCTCTTCAAAATTTCGCTTGCCCCAAATCTCGCTCAGCTGTTGTTTAACTTCGTCAATTTGCTTAAAAATCTGCTCTTCCTTAATTTTATACTCAAAAATATTGAGTTTGCGTAATTTTTCAATGCCTGAAAATTCGCGGCTTTGCGCTGATTTTCCGCGCAGGTTAAGCAAGTCGTCATTATTGGTTAAATAATCAAGCGCATTTAACACAAAATCAGCATTGTTAAACAGAGGAAAGAAGTAAGTCTGTTCCAAAAATGTTTGAGAAGATGCCCAAAAATTATCATAAATAAAATCAGTATCGCCGACCACCACCAAATTAAACTGGTTATTAGGATTTTTGCCGTGAATAGCCGCCGCTAAAACTTTCGGATTTTCATCCGGCTTAAACTTGCTTAAAATCTGTCGCGGATTTAAGCCGTCATATACCACGCTTATCGGCATTAACGCAGAGTTTTTGCTCGCTTGCAACAGCGGAATAAAATCAGTATTACTGTCTTCTGTCGGCAAAATAACCGAGGCTGATGACATTAATAATGTTTGCAAACGCTTAGTTATCGGGTGATTGCGGTTAAAGCTGCTGCCTTTGAGCTTAAATTGAATCACGTCTTGCGTAAATGCCGGATTGTTTTTGTAGTTGCTGGTAGCGTCAACTGTTATGGAGTTGTCTAAGTCTGCCACTACATATTCATCATAAAATCTAAATCCCCAAAATTCATCAAGCCCGTTTAAGACCGGCGGCGTAAACGGATAATTAACGCTGGAGTAAAGTCTGGTTGCTTCCGCTGCGCTGTCAAGCAACAGCAAAATATTGCCGTAATTTTCCGAATATTCTTTAATTGCCGCCGTCATTTCATCGGAAAGTTGCTGCGGATTAATCATAATCAGCACATCGGGACGGTTTTGCAAATCTTCCGGTTTTTGCACATAAGAAATATTGTAAAATTCGCTGATTTTACGGCTGATTTCCCATGGCTGCGCAATCATATTATCGGTTCCGCCGCCGTTAATCGGCAGCGAGGTAATAATCGCCGCTGTTTTTTTACGGTGCGAAAGCTCATAAATGATAGAGGTTAAATCTTGCTCCAAAAAAGGCATGCGCGCGGTTGAAAAATAAGGAATAACCTTTTTGTTGGTTAAACTGTCGCTAACAGTTAAGCCGAACAAAGCGTTTTGATTAATATCAATCAGCGGTATCGGCTGAACACCGTCGGCAATGGCGCGGTCTTCAGAGTTGTCTAGGCTTTGCGGGTGATAAATGCGGTAATCAAAGCGTCCGTTGGAGCTGTTTTTATATTGGTTAAGCAACATTCTTATTTTATCAAACATTTGCCGCATTGCCGGATTACGCTGTTCTAAAATTGAGGAATAGTAAAGCTTGGCGGTAACCGGTTCGGGCAGATTTTGCAAAATTTCCACGGTGTTTTTATCAAGGGTAAAAAGTTTGTCCTCGCTAAAATCAATTTGCGTGCCGCGAGTTAAGTTGTTGGCAAGCAAATTAAAGCCCATAAATCCTAAAACCAACATAAACCATGCTGTGATATAGTAAGTACGACTTGTTGATTTAAGCCATGCGGAAGTTCCTGAAGTTTTAAAGCTTACGATTAAAACAGTGGTAAAATTAAATAATAAAATAACCGAGGTAAAAAATAAAATATCGCGCAGCTCCACTAAACCTTGCGTTATGCTGCTGAAATGGGTTAAAAAGCTGAATGAAGCGATGGTGTCTATCATATAATCGGGCAAAAACAGGCGGAAAAACGATAAAATAAATTCAATTCCGCTCCAAAAGAACACCAAATTAGCCGCAACCGCCAAAACCAAAGCAATTACCTGATTTTTGGTAAGCGCCGACATGGTTTGCGATATGGCAAGCATGCAACCGGCCAAAGTCAAACTTCCTAAATAACTGATTAAAATAACGATATTGTCGGGCTTTCCTAAAACATTAACCGTAATCCAAAATGGAAAAGTTAAAACTAAGGCGATGGCGCAGAACAGCCATGAGGCTAAAAATTTGCCCCATACCAAAATTTCAGCCGAAACCGGCATAGTCATAATTTGCACAATAGTTTTATTACGAAATTCTTCAGCCCAAAGACGCATGGAAATACCGGAAACAAACAGCAAATACAGCCACGGCTGATACCAAAACATAACTTCCAATGAGGCTTGCCCGCGTTCAAAAAAGTGTCCGAAATAAAAAGCCATGGCGGCATTTAATATTAAAAAAGCCACTAAATAAATATAAGCGAGCGGTGAAATAAAATACCGCAACAACTCATTTTTGGTAACCGTCCAAAGTTTTTTCATATTACTGTCCTTATGCCGGAGTTATTCTTCACTTTGAGTTAATTTTTTAAATGCCGCCGCCAAATTTTTAGCTTTGGCAATGGCTAAAACTTCATCACAAGTTCCGTCAGCCATCATTTTGCCTTTATTGATTAAAATAATACGGGTGCATATATTTTCCGCCTCTTCCAACAAGTGGGTTGAGATTAAAATAGTTTTATTTTTTCCCATTTGCATAATCAATTTGCGCATATGTTCTTTTTGATTGGGGTCAAGTCCGTCAGTCGGCTCGTCTAACAGTAAAATATCAGGGTTGCTTAAAATGCTTTGCGCAAACCCGACCCGGCGCAAATA